>JAHDHZ010000009.1:4048-7651 GCA_020631045.1 Flavobacteriales bacterium
GCATCAGATTTTTTCTTCTGCTCGATCTGCACCACTTGCTGGGGGGCATTGTCAACAAAACGCTTGTTGTTGAGCTTTTTCATCACAGAATTTAAAAAACCTTTGGTGTAGTCTAATTCAGCACTGATTTTTTCAATTTCAACTGACTTGTCTTCAGTATTTAATTCAGCGTAAATGAAACACTCTACTGAGTTGTTCATAAAAGCATACATCGATGAGGTATCTTTATCGCCGGCTTGTTGCACTGAAATGTTGCCAACTTTGATCAGTAAGTCTTTTGCCCAGTCTTCTATTGAACTGTTTGTCTTGTAGTAGAACTCAAGAGATGCCTTGAATGAAAGGTTCTTTGATTTGCGGTAGCCGCGCAATTCTGTAGTGGCTGTTTGAATGAATTCAAAAGTTTCAATTAATTTGCTCGCATCTTTATTTGTAGGTACTGGCCAATCAGCTACACAGATACCCTCTTGTAGTGTTCTAGTTTTGATGGTGTGCCAAATTTCTTCTGTGATAAAAGGGTTGAATGGATGTAATACTTTTAAGAGCTTTTCAAAGATTTCAATGCAACTGTCGTAGGTTGTTTGGTCAATACTTGAGCCAAATGAAGGTTTGATGAGCTCTAAATACCATGCGCAAAAATCATCCCAAATGAGTTTGTAGATGACCATTAAAGCATTGGAGAGTTTATACTGGGCAAATAACTGTTCGATTTCTTGAAGGGCCAAGTCAATTTTTGCGAGCATCCACCCACAGCTTTTTAATAAATATTCTTCTTGAGGTTTATCTACTACTTGCCAAGACTTAACCAATCGAAAAGCATTCCAGAGTTTGTTTGAAAAATTTCGACCTTGCTCACAAAGGCTCTCATCAAAAAGCAGATCATTACCTGCAGGAGAACTCAACAACATACCCATGCGCACGCCATCTGTGCCATATTTTTGCATTAGTTCAATCGGGTCAGGAGAGTTGCCCAAAGACTTAGACATTTTTCGTCTTTGCTTGTCTCTGACAATGCCTGTATAATATACGTTTGAAAAAGGTTTTTTACCAGTAAATTCATACCCCGCCATGATCATACGGGCTACCCAGAAAAACATGATCTCAGGAGCGGTAACCAAATCTTGAGTAGGGTAGTAGTACTCGATTTCTTTGTTGTTAGGATTATTGATGCCATCAAATACTGAAATAGGCCAGAGCCAAGAAGAAAACCAGGTGTCTAATACATCATCATCTTGCCTGAGTTTTGATGGATTGATCTGCTTACCTGTTTTTTCGCTTGCCAACTTTAAGGCTTCTTCTTTGGTAGCAGCAACCACAAAATCGTGCTGAGAATCTGAATAATACCAAGCCGGGATTTGTTGCCCCCACCACAATTGTCTTGAAATGCACCAGTCTTTGATGTTGGTCATCCAGTGGCGGTAGGCGTTTTTGAATTTTGCTGGGTGAAATTGAATTTCATCGTTCTCAACATTTTCAAGCGCGGGTTTTGCCAAGTCTTGCATTTTCACAAACCATTGCATCGAGAGTTTGGGCTCAATAACAGCATCGGTACGTTCTGAAAAGCCAACAGAGTTTTGAATTTGTTCGGTTTTTATGAGTAGACGTTTTTCTTGAAGGTCTTTTGCAATTTGTTTGCGTACCTCAAAGCGGTCAAGACCTTGGTAAGGCGCTGCGTGTTCGTTTAAAGTGCCATCATCGTTGAGAATGTCAATGCTTTCAAGCTTGTGTTTAATACCAAGGTTGTAATCATTGATGTCGTGGGCGGGCGTTACTTTTAAGGCGCCTGTGCCGAAGTCAAGATCGACATACTCATCGCAAATGATGTGAACTGGGCGATTGACAATGGGTACGATGGCTTTTTTGCCATGGTATTTTTTGAAACGCTCATCTTTTGGATTTACCGCAATGGCTGTATCGCCCAGTAGGGTTTCAGGTCGTGTGGTGGCAATGGTAATGAAATCTTCTGAACCTTCAATTTCATATTTGATGTAGTATAGGGTCGAGGCTACTTCTTTGTGTATGACTTCTTCGTCAGACACTGCCGTTTGGGCGGCAGGGTCCCAATTGACCATGCGCACACCTTTGTAGATAAGCCCCTTATTGTGTAAGTCAACAAAGGTGTTGATAACGGCTTTTGATAGAGGCTCATCCATAGTGAATTTAGTGCGTTTAAAGTCACAAGACGCGCCTAGGCGTTTGAGTTGGTTTAAGATAATGCCTCCGTGTTTTTCTTTCCATTGCCAGGCGTGTTTTAAGAATTCTTCGCGCGTGAGAGATTCTTTTTTGATGCCTTTTTCGGCCAAAAGTTTCCAAACCTTTGCTTCAGTTGCTATAGAGGCGTGATCAGTTCCGGGAATCCAACAAGCATTTTTGCCTTGCATTCTAGCTTTACGAACCAACACATCTTGAATGGTGTTGTTCAGCATATGCCCCATATGCAGAATACCTGTTACATTCGGAGGGGGTATAACGACTGTGAAGGCTTTTTTTTCGTTAGGTTGAGATTCAAAAAAACGCTGCTCTTCCCAGTACTGAAGAAGTTTTTCTTCTGTTTTTGATGGATCGTAATGCTTGGCAATTGTAGACATAGTGCAAAGTTATTGATAAATGCATAATAAAAAAGGCGTTTAAGAAACTCTTAAACGCCTTTTTTTGTGACAGGTTAGAAATTTAATAATGCCACATATCTTGTTCAAAATTGAAAATGTTTTCTTTGATTTTATCTGCTTCAATTAAAGCGTCTAATCCCACTTTGTATTCTGCAATAAAACGATCGTGCTCGTTTGATTGTTTGATAATGTAGCTACCAAATTGGCGTTTCCAAAAAATGTCTTCATAAGTTCTTCTTTCAGAATCAGAAAAACGGTTATGAACATCTACATTAGCAAATACATAGCGAGCTTCAGGAAAATAAATCCAAAACAACCTTTTGTATCCTTTAAACTCACCAAATTCATCTGTTTCTTTTACTTTAGGACAAATTCCAATGATTCTTACATCTAAAACAGAGCGTTGTTTGTCAAAAAACCAATCTTCTTTAATCTCATAACGGGTGATTTTTTCTGAAGATACTTGATCTACTGTTTTGGCTTCAATCATTTCACCAGTGTCAGGATCTTCAGTATAATTGACTACAGTATCATTCATTAAAGCGATAATCTCTGAAGGAGTCAATTCTCTTGTGAACTGATCATCATCTCCTAAATCACCTACAGAGTACGCAGTAAGTTCACCAGTCTTGATCACCCCATCTTTAATGACATCAAACAAAGACTTTTTACCTTGAGATGGTTTTAACGGATAGTAAAAAGGATGATTCACTTTTTGCTTTAAATCAATCTCTCTCCAAATACGCTTAGACCACATCACATCAGCTTCTCTTAAAGAAGGATATGGCGTTACTCTTCTATTAGGGGTGTTTTCTTTGATGTAAACTCCATCTAAAACTGTACTCTCTTGAGCCGTTGAAATAGTCGAAGCTAAAACAAGAACTGACAGTACTAAAACTGATTTAAAAACCTTCATAAAAACGTCTTTTTACAAATATAACGTTAATTATTGAATTTTTATTTTAATACCACCAAGAGTAACTACACCAGAAGGCCC
>JAHDHZ010000009.1:7751-59014 GCA_020631045.1 Flavobacteriales bacterium
AATGCATCAGCTTCAATATTTAAGATATCTAACTGCATTCTTGAGAGGTTTGTAACTACAGCAGCAAGAGGTAAGTGATAAAAAGTACCAATTTCCCACGGGAAGACCTCACCATGATCTACAACATCTTCTAGACTAAAAGCTTTTTCTAGCGTATTGAATAAAACAGGGTTTTTTGCTTTATCAAAGTCTTTTAATATTACTGATTTAAAGTCTTCAATTTTTTGCTTTAAGTTCAATGCACTATAATAATCAGTTGCAGGTCTAGGATTGGCTAGATCTCCACCAATCATCTCTCCAGAGGGTACATCGTAGTTGTCTTTCACGAGTACTTTTTTCAAAACTAAAGTAGTGTCTGAGGCTGGAGACATCAAAAATTTTGTCAAACCAGCTTGATCTTCTGGACCTAAAGCACTAACTAGCCCTTCAGGAACTTCGAAACTACCATCTGTACGAATCATTAAATACCTTTTCAATTCTTCAATATGCTTATAAAGCTTGTCTGCTTTATCTTTTATTGTCTTTGCACTTTGAAGACCTTTTGCGTAGGCATCATCTTTTGCAGCTTTGCTTGTAAAGAATTTGATTGTCTCCTCATTTTTATCTTCAAGACCTATATTAGATTTTTCTAGACCTTCATTCACTACCACAAAAGAATTAATTAACTCTTTTGGTGCATTCATTGCTAAAAGGGCTGTGAGTACCAAGTACATCATACCAACCATCTTTTGCCGTGGGGTTTCTTTACCACCTGCCATAACTTCTAGTTTTTGTTGTTGTTAAATAGTTGTGTTGCTAATTTATAATTTGTGCTTTTATTTACTGAAGTTCATAGCATTTAACATGTTGCCATATACTGTATTTAAAGCTGATAAATTAGAGCTTAATTCTGAGATATTTTCTCGGTACTTTTGAGTGTCTTCAACTGAGTCATTTAAGTTCTTAACTAAATCTGTAACTCCTTTAGACATTTGTGCAGCAGCATCTAAATTATCTGAAGTTTCTTGTAATTGATTTTCATACATTGCATTTAATTTAGAAAGATTATCTGTGATTTTTCTCATTTGTTCACCATATCCTGCACCATCTTCAGGAGAAATACCAATATCAGATAATGAATCAGCAGCTTTAGAATAGCTTTCAGATAGATTAGCTACGCTATTAGAAGCTCCTCTTAAGTTGTTTGTGAAGTCATCTGAAGCAGAGGTAATGTCAGCTAATTTTGAAGTCTGATCTGTCAATGACCTAAAACCTTTACCTAGGCTTTCGATTAACTCAGGACCAATTTTAGCCTCATTTAACATTTCATCTAATTGTTGAGAAACTGCAGAATTGGCTCCTGAGCCAGAAGATAAAGCGCCAACGGCTACATTTGAGCCTTCTAGGGCATCTAAATCACCAGAGTCACCTAATTCTAATTGAGGATATACCAGTGACCAATCCCAATCTTTTTCTTCATGCAAGGGTTCAAATGCAGAAAGTACGAAAATGACAGCCTCAGTACTTAACCCAAAAATAAGCATGATATCTGCACCAGGCCAGTGCATAATTTTAAATAATGCTCCGACAATTACAATGGCTGCACCAAAACCATAAACGAATTTCATGATGTTTTTAAATTTCTTACTTGCAAAAAAGCTATCTGAATTTGCTGACATAATCTCTAAATTTTAAGTTTTTAAATAATTGTTTCTTTCTAATTGTTTAGCCTATAACGAGACCTTACACATTTGGTTACAACAACAATACAATTTTTTTCTGAACTAAAATCAAAGAGGTTTTAAATTTTAATTTAGAAGTTGCTTAAAGTCTTTATCAAATAAATGGTTTAAGCCTGTTATTCTTTGTAACAAGGCTTTATTTTTTTAGCACAGTCCTAGGTAAGAAAACAAAAAAGGAGGTGAAAAAAATAATCACCTCCTTTTTTAAGATCTTTCTAATAGCTGTTTTAAGACTTATAAATCGTCTCCTTTAGAACGTCCTAAATACGTTTGAACATTTCTAAATCCGATATAGCATTTGCCAGTATCTTGGTATTCATAAGCTCTAGAACTTGTCTGCATGAAATAGCCAACATCTTTCCAAGAGCCTCCTCTAATAACTTTCCTTTTTAATACAGGAAGATCATCATCTTTAGCTTCATATACATAATCCATATTTAAATCATGTGAGATATCGTAAGAAGACTCATCAAATGCATTACTCGTCCACTCAGAAACATTACCTGCCATGCAATATAAACCATAGTCATTTGCAGAGTAAGAAGTTGCTTTAACAGTATGGAATCCACCGTCATCAATATAATTACCTCTTAATGGCTTAAAGTTACCTAAGAAACAACCTTGTAAGTTTCTGATGTAAGGACCACCCCATGGGTAAGGAGATTGATCTAAACCACCACGAGCAGCGTATTCCCACTCAGATTCAGTAGGTAATCTGAAATCATGTACCCATGAACTCCCTACAGAAGATAAATAACTGTTCATTAAATCTGTTCTCCAGATTGAAAATGCACGAGCTTGCTTCCAAGATACTCCAACAACTGGATACTCATCATAAGCAGGATGAGAGAAATACATTTTTGTCATGGGTTCATTGTAAGAATAAGTAAAGTCATGAATCCAACACAAGGTATCAGGGTAAATGGGAATAATGTCTGTCTTGATGAAGACTGAACGATCTTCAATACCTCTTTGTCTTAATTTATCACCCTTGTTAGTAGGAGACTTTCTAGCAGCATCTTTATAATCAATCCATGAGTAGCTGTACTGCAAATAATCAGGATCAATTTCTCTTCTGTTTTTGAATCTTTCATGAGAAGCAAAATACAACTCAGGCTCTAATACCTGCATGACTTCTGGATCTTCTAAATCAATGTCTTCATCCCAGTTGATTCTTGGGATTTCTAAAGGCTCACCATAGTAATCTTCAGTGATTAAGTGATCTTCATAACCACTATTACCCAAGATTTGATGCATAATAGAGTCTCTCACCCAAAAAACAAACTGACGATACTCATTATTAGTAATTTCAGTCTGATCCATATAAAAAGCTTGAACAGAAACAGTTTTAGCTTTAGTTGTATGAGAATAAGGTGCATCTTGATCACTTGGCCCCATCACAAAACTTCCCATCGGAATGTATAACATACCGTAAGGATCAGCTTGATACCAAATTTGTCTACCTTCTACACCTGTAAGGTTGCCCTGAGATGAACTGTCACATGAACTGATTAAGGTACTTATCACGAAAAGTGTAAGTATATACTTAATATATGATATTGGATTGTTGTTTTTCATTTAGGTTCTTTAAAATAAACGCGCTAGGTAAATTATTTATTGTTTATCTACCCAAAAATCGAATATCCTGCTTTTTCTCTTTCTTATCTTCTTGCTCTAAATCATAGCAGAAGCTTACCATGATTTCATGAGAACCATTACTATAATTTTTGATTGTTGAAGTAGTTACATCATAAGAGTAACCTACTTTGATCGTTCCTTTCTTGATGATTCCCTCTTTTTGCATACCAATCATTGGAGCAACAGCATCTTGTAATCTGTATGAAACACCAGCCCAAAACATTTTCTTATACATGGCAATGGCGTTGAAATCCATCTGAGTAGAAGAGCCGTCAGTTTTAATGAACGTAGAAGGTAATATAGAAAGGTCTAGACCTTGAAAGTCATATTGGTAACCTGCCATGATGTAGTAGTGTCTTGCAATATCATATGAAAAAGCACTTGCTGTTTCTTCAAGAGTTTGTGCAGGTAAGTGTAACAAAGAAAGCCCTACATACAATTTGTCTTTGATTTCATAGTAACCACCAAAATCCATGTCGTAAGTCCATTTGTTTGCTCCGTTCTGAGGAATTGAAGGGTCTAATGCTGGAGCATCTGGTGCAATCCAATCTTTTCCGACATTCACATTTACAGCTCCTAACGACAAACCTACACCTAAGTTACCAGGCCCTACACTAAATCTGTAAGCACCAGCAGCTTTGAAACCTGAGTAACTAAATTGACCTAATTGATCATTGTACACAGATAATCCAACACCAATAGGTAATTCAGTAACCATTGATAAAGGCATATGAGCTGTGAATAAATAGGTTTCTGGTTTGCCTTCAAATCCTACCCATTGTTGACGTGCTAATAAGGTTCCGCAAATTGCATTTTTACTACCGACATATCCTGGGTTTGGGAATTGACGGTTGAACATATTTTGTGAAAACTGAGGATCTTGCTGGGCAGATGTTTGTAAACAAGATAAAGTCGCTAAAGCGAAAACTGCTGCAAATTTGGTAAACTTCTCTTTCATTTTGTGTATAAAATACTTTACCCAGCTAAATTACATAAAAAAACCTTACAACGAAAATTTATTCTTTGCGTATTCTATATAGTAGCCCGACATCATTTTAACGGTGCTTATGAAATAAAGGTTACAGTAACTTTTGAAAAGTTTTCCACCATCGATCAGGGATGTCTTCATTGCAGGCTCTCTTGTAGTCTTCGTAAGAGCATGGAACTAGATTTTGTGAGGCGTATTTGTGTTCTCCTTCTTCAGGGTAAGGAACGTTCATCCACCATCTATTACTTTTTGTGCTTTTGTAAAAGACAATTTCATGAGCGTCTTCTTCGACAATGACTCTGAATTTTAAGAAATCATCAGTATTGATTGACGGCTCTTCGTTTTTTCTATTGTAAAACCCTTTGATGAAATACCAAACAGCTTGTGCTTGAAGACCAGCTGTACGTTCTTGAATATCTAGTGTTGGATTGTATTCAAAAAAACCAATACTGCTGACTTTGTCACTTAATCCGGCATACCAGGCTAATTGACAATATTCTTCTGCATACAAACCATTAGGCGAATTTGCTTTACAAGCAGGAGCATCTGATGCGCGAACGGCTGAAATGTCAAAGCTTACCAAATCAGCATTGCGCATTGTGGGCTCCGTTTCTTTTAAGAGTTCTTTACCAATTTGGCCTAATCGATGCATGTCAAAATGTAATTTAGACATCAAATCAATGTTACTTTGAGATTCAAAGTAGCTCTGAAAACCAAGATTACTGTAATTAAACAGAACATTGGGTTGATGCAGAATAATTTTGTTCATGAAATTATCAGAGCTAATTTTTTTATCGTTATCGTCAATGTCAAATTTTCGATCAATACTTACAATATTCATGATTTTATTTTGCTTGCTATAAGCTAAATACATGGGGTAAGTTAAGTCTTGGGTAGACCCTAAAACAATGGGAATAATATTGTTCTGAATTAAATATTCAGTAACCTCTGTGAGGGCGAAGTAAGTGTCTTCAATGGTTTTTCCAGCATTTATGTTGCCTAAATCAACAATGTTGAAAGGTTGATCGAAATTAGCATATAGTTTGTAAAGACTTCTTCTGATGTGGTTGCAGCCCAAAGCACTGCCTTTATTTTGTTTACTAGCCCTGTCTTCATTGACTCCAATGAGTGCAATCTGTGTTTTTTTTAACGAAGGAAAGTCAGTTTCAAGAGCAAATTTTTCAATTTGTGCTCCCAGGCTATCTTTTACAATGCTATATTTGCTTAGATCTAAAGGTTTGAAGTAAATGTCAATGTGCATAACGTTTTATGACTGGTGGATTATTTTTTCTTTCTTCGTTTCTTAGCAGGTGCTTCTTTGATGATGGTTTGGCAATCTTCAAGGCTTAAGGCTTTAGGGTCTTTGTCTTTTGGTATTTTATAGTTCTTTTTGCCTTGTTTGATGTAAGGACCAAATCGACCGTTTAGAACATAAATGGCAGGATCAACTTCTTCAAAAGAGGCAATATTTTTATTTTTATCTTCTTCAAGTTTTATCTCAATAATTTCAATGGCTTGGCTAATGGTCAACTGATCAATATGATAAGGGTCTTTGATTGAAAAGAATTTTTTATTCCATTTAACATAAGGACCAAATCTGCCTACAGCAGCATCTACCGATTCATCTTTGTACCTGCCAATGTGTTTTGGATAGTCTAGTAGTTTTAAGGCTTGTTCGAGTGTAATAGTCTTTAGTGTGAGCTCTCCTGTGATGGATGCGAATTTTGGTTTTTCTTCATCTTCGACTTCTCCCATTTGTACGATTGGCCCGTACTTGCCTATTTTTACATAAACGTTTTTACCCGTTTTAGGGTCTTGTCCGAGTAATTTTTCTCCTCTTGCAGCCTCTGCATTTTCAAGTGTATCTTCTACAGTTTTATGAAAAGGAGTGTAAAATGAGTCGATCATTTTTTGCCATTCAAGTGCGCCTTGGGCTATATCGTCAAATTGTTTTTCAACATTTGCTGTAAAATTATAATCTAAAATATTCTCAAAATTCTTCACCAGAAATCCGTTCACAACAGTGCCAATATCAGTAGGAAATAGCTTGTTTGATGTAGCTCCAGTATTCTCAGTTAATTCTTTGGTGCTGATTTGAGCATTTTCTAAGGTAAGTTGGCTGTATGCTCTTTGGTTCCCTTCTCTAGACTCTTTTACTACGTAGCCCCTTTTTTGAATGGTAGAAATAGTGGGGGCATAGGTAGAGGGTCTGCCGATGCCTTTTTCTTCAAGCTTTTTCACTAAACTCGCTTCTGTAAATCGTGCAGGGTAATTGGTGAAACGTTGTGTGGACGTGATGTTTTTATAGCTTAAGTCTTGGCCATTTGTTAAAGCAGGAAGCATACCTTTTTGCTCTTCTTGCTCGTCATCTGTAGATTCTATATAAACTTTTAAAAATCCCTCAAACTGAATCATTTCTCCTTTGGCTACAAAGTTTTTCTCAACTCCAGGGGCAGAGATCTTGGCAGTAGTTCGCTCAAGCTTTGCCTCTGCCATTTGTGAGGCAATGGTTCTTTTAAAAATAAGCTCGTATAGTTTTTGTTGGTCAATTTCAGCGTCAATAGTTGGTTGGTTAAGGTATACAGGTCGAATGGCCTCGTGCGCCTCTTGTGCACCTTTACTTTTGGTGCTGTATTTTTTTGGGTTTGAATACTCAGAACCAAAAGTATTGGTGATGTAATTTTGAGCGCCATCAACAGCTGTGTCAGAAAGGTTTACTGAATCGGTTCTCATATAGGTGATTTTTCCTGATTCGTACAAGCGTTGGGCAACCCCCATGGTGCGAGACACTGAAAAGCCTAGTTTTCTTGAAGCCTCTTGTTGAAGCGTTGAAGTCGTAAACGGTGCAGAAGGTGTTCTTTTGGCGGGTTTTTTCTCAAGGCTTTGAATCGTAAAGGTTTTATTTGTGCAAGCCTGCAGTAAAGCATTAGCCTGTTCTTGAGAATTCAATCTTTGCTCGTATTCAGCGCTAAAGGCTTTATTTTTATCATTTAAAAAAGTAGCCACCGTTTTAAAGTAGGCTGTTGGAGTAAAGTTTTCAATTTCTTGTTCGCGCTCAACAATCAATCGCACAGCCACTGACTGCACACGACCAGCTGACAAAGAAGGCCTTACCTTACGCCACAAAACAGGTGAGAGTTCGAAGCCCACCAACCGATCAAGTACCCTTCTTGCTTGTTGTGCATTCACCAATTTTTGATTGATTTTTCTAGGATTTTCAATCGCCTTTAAAATTGCAGGTTTGGTAATTTCATTGAAAACGATACGTTTCGTGTTTTCCTCTTTGAGGCTCAATGCTTCTGCTAAATGCCAAGAAATGGCTTCTCCCTCGCGGTCTTCATCTGTTGCGAGCCAAACCGTAGAGGCCTGCTTTGAAAGTTTTTTAAGCTCTTTAATCACATCTTTCTTGTCAGGCAATATTTGATAGTTAGGCTCAAAGTTGTTTTCTACATCGATCGAAGTACCTTTTTTTGCCAAGTCTCGAACATGACCAAAACTTGATTTTACAGTGAAATCTTTGCCTAAAAATCCTTCGATGGTTTTGGCTTTTGCGGGCGACTCGACAATGACTAGATTCATGTTTTTGATACTTCTTTTAAAAGGATTGCAAGCAAATACTTGTAGCTACAAACATATGAAAAGAGTTGGTTTGTGGGGTTTTTTATTTGATTTTTTTCTTCTGGGCAAGCTACTTGCCCCTCCCTGTAATTAAGTTACAAAACAAAAAAGCTAGAGCTGATAAATAAACGTGTATATACGTTTTAAACGGGTAAGATAATAGTTGATTTTCAATCAGAAAAGATCTTTATGAATCTTTTTTTACCATGTTTTGAATCGTTCTTATTAAGTGATTAGACTATTTTTTTCAAATGACTTCTCTGAGTCTAAACGATCTGTTACGCAACTATTTTCAAACTAAAGCTTTCTGGCTTAGTGATTGCAGCGGCTATCGTTTGAGTGGCACAAGTCTGATTTTGCAAGGCAAGATTTGGCTTTTGAAAAAAAGACAAATAAGGCCTGTTGCAAAAACACTTGAGCACGCAAAACATAATAGCGAAAAGCACGGCCATTCGCTCAGGATTTTGCGCGCTGAAAATGGCAAGCCCCTAAAAAATGTTAAAAGCATGTGCTGACTTTTTGACAGGGATGTTTAAAAGTGCTAAATTTGTGGGCTATGAGTGAAATGAGTACTGAGGCACCTACTAGACAAGAAGTTGTAAAAGAAGAGAAAAAGTTTATGATTGAGAGCTACGGCTGTCAGATGAATTTTTCTGATTCTGAAATTGTCGCCTCGATCATGCAAGATAAAGGCTATGCAATCACCAAAGATGAAGATGATGCTGATGTAATTTTTTTAAACACTTGTTCGATTCGTGAGAAAGCAGAACAAACTGTGCGCAATCGATTGGTGCACTTAAGAACCAATAAAGCTTCGAAAAAGAAACTAAAAATCGGAGTATTGGGCTGCATGGCAGAGCGTTTGAAATCTAAGTTGCTAGACGAAGAAAAGCTGGTTGATATGGTCGTTGGGCCTGATGCTTATAGAGATATTCCTAACCTATTAGATGAAGTAGAAGGGGGGCAAAAGGCAGTAAATGTCTTGCTTTCAAGAGAAGAGACCTATGCCGATATCAATCCGGTGCGCATCAATCAAGACGGAGTGACTGCTTTTGTCTCAATCATGAGGGGTTGTGATAACATGTGCTCGTTTTGTGTAGTGCCCTTTACGCGTGGTAGAGAACGCAGTAGAGATCCTAAGACCATTGTGAAAGAATGTCAAGATTTGTTTGCGCAAGGGTATAAAGAGGTGACTCTTTTGGGGCAGAATGTAGATTCTTACCGATGGAATTTGACTAGCAAAGGGGAGGTAAAAAATACTGATGAGCCTACCGTGAATTTTGCGCAGCTTTTAGAAATGGTGGCTTTGGTAGATCAAGATCTTCGCGTACGCTTTTCGACCTCGCATCCTAAAGACATGACAGATGAGGTGTTGCATACCATGGCAAAGTATGAAAATATTTGCAAGTATATTCATCTGCCTGTGCAAAGTGGCAATACTGAAATTTTAAAGAAAATGAATCGTGGGTATACCCGTGAGTGGTATTTACAGCGCATTGCAGCGATCAAAGAAATTATGCCCACTTGTGCGATTTCAACAGACATCATTACAGGGTTTTGTTCAGAAACTGAGGCGCAACATCAAGATACGCTCTCTTTGATGCAGCAGGTTGAGTATGACTTTGCGTATATGTTTTTTTATTCAGAACGTCCAAAGACTTTGGCAGAGCGAAAGTATGAAGATGACGTGCCGTTAGATGTGAAGAAAAAACGTCTGCAAGAGGTGATTGCTTTACAAAGTAAGCATGGGTTAAAGAGCAATGAGCGTGCGGTGGGCAAAACCTTTAAGGTGTTGATTGAAGGATATTCAAAGCGTTCTGATCAGCACTTTTATGGAAGAAATTCTCAGAACGCAGTGGTGATTTTTGAAAAAGCTAAAGGGTTACAAAAAGGCGATTATGTACAAGTCAAAGTCACTTCTTGCACATCAGCAACCTTAATGGGAGAATTGGTATGAATGTAGATCAGATAAAACAACGTTTTGGTATTATTGGTAGGTCTTCCCGCTTAGATTTGGCCATTGAAACAGCGATGAGTGTTGCAGCAACTGATTTATCTGTGTTGATACGAGGAGAAAGTGGTGTGGGTAAAGAGGTGATGCCACAAGTAGTACATGCGTTAAGTAATAGAAAGCACAATGCATACATCGCAGTAAACTGCGGAGCGATTCCAGAAGGGACCATCGACTCAGAGTTGTTTGGTCATGAAAAGGGATCGTTTACAGGTGCAACAGCTTCTCGAAAAGGATATTTTGAAGAGGCTAATGGTGGAACCATTTTTTTAGATGAAGTGGCAGAGCTTCCATTACAGACTCAGGTACGTTTGCTAAGAGTATTAGAGACAGGAGAATTTATACGTGTGGGCTCATCCAAACCCATTAAAACAGATGTTCGAGTAGTAGCTGCAACCAATGTGCATGTTGAAAGAGCAATCAAAGAGGGGAAATTTCGAGAAGATTTGTTTTACAGATTAAATACAGTTCCGATTGTGTTGCCTGCTCTAAGAGAACGCAGCACAGACATTCATTTGTTGTTTAGAAAGTTTGCAGCTGATTTTGCAGACAAGTATCGCATGCCGGGGGTGCGATTAGATGAAGAGGCTGTATTGGCTTTAGAACGCTACAATTGGCCAGGAAACATTCGCCAGTTGAAAAATATTGCAGAGCAAATTTCAGTAGTTGAGAAAGATCGTTTAATTAATAAAGAAACACTAATGCGTTATTTGCCTTCTGAGGCAAGTTCTGATTTGCCTGTATTAGCTTCTTCTAAAACTTTAGGGAGTGATGCTTCTAGTGATTTTTCTGAGCGCGATATTTTATATAAGGTGCTTTTTGACATGAAAAAAGACGTGCATGAGCTCAAGGCTTTATTGGTGAAAATTTTACAGGGTGATGCCTCTGTAATGAACCATAAACAAGAGATTATGGCTAGGCTTTCTTCTGGTTCTGAACAGACGAGTAGTTATGTGATTTCTGAGCCTTCAAATGATTTTCATCACACTGAATCAACACCTCAAAATCAGTTTGTAAGTAGTTCAGGTGTTTACCAGGAGCATCAAGTTGTCGAAGAGTCGCTCTCAATTGAAGAACAAGAAAAAGAACTTATCAAAAAAGCGCTTTTAAAACATAGGGGAAGAAGAAAAAATGCAGCAAAAGAATTAGGAATCTCTGAACGTACACTATACAGAAAAATCAAAGAATATGAGCTTAGTTAGGTTTTTTTTGGTATTTGGTGTAGTCGTTTGTTTGGCTTCATGTAAGTCTGTAAGCTATTCTTTTACGGGGGCTAATATTTCGCCTGAAACTCAGAGCTTCTCTGTTGATTTTTTTACTTCTTCAGCTCCATTAGCGCCTCCTTCTTTACCTCAAGTGTTTACTGAAAAATTGAAAGATGTTTTTTTAAATCAAACCTCTTTGTCTTTGAAGTCTGAAAGTGGAGATATTCAATTCTCTGGAGTTATTACAGGATATTCAGTACGTCCAGTAGCTGTTCAGGGTGATGAAATTGCAGCGCAAAACCAGTTAACTATCAATGTTAAAGTGAAATATGTAGACACCAAAGATGATAAGAATAGTTTTGATCGTTCATTTAGTAGTTTTAGTCAATTTGATAACACGCAAGATTTAACAGCAGTACAAGATGAATTAATTGAGCAAATTAATGATCAGTTGGCTCAAGAAATCTTTAATGCCTCGGTAGGTAATTGGTAGCACTTGATGACATAGAAGTATTGTTAAAGCTGGCTAAGCATTATCGTTTTTCAGCTTTTGTGCATACTTTGTTGGCTGAAAAATTAAAAAAAGAGAACGAGCTCGAATTGACTCAAAATGTATTTGAATTTGCTTTAAGAATGGGCTCTAGAGAAGTCTTGTATCAAATTGTTCATAACCAGCAAGAAGGAGGGGGGCAAGAACAAGATCTTACAGATGCTCAAGATGATCTTCAGCAACTTTATAATCAGGAAATTGCGGGCAATGCATATGTTCTTGAAGAAGAAGAGCAATCAGGTCAACAAGAAGATTTGTCACTCATACTTGATAAGGTTAAGTTGTCAGACAAAGAAACTCAAGTATCAAATTCTAACAATATTAAATCTTTTGAAGACTGGATGTTGGTTTTAGATCAAAGTTCGTCAGAGAATCAAGGCTTGTTTTATTCAGCTGAAGCAATGGCTAAAAAATCTGAAGTTGATCAATCAGAAATGGTTTCAGAGACCTTAGCTCAAATCTATGTACAACAAGGTCATTATGATAAAGCAATTGAATATTATCAAAAGTTAATCTTGTTATTTCCAGAAAAAAACGATTTCTTTGCAGGCAAAATTGAAAAAATCAGTCAATTAAAATCTTAAGTTTATGTATACAATTCTTTCAATCGTAGTTATTGTTGTTTGTGTTTTACTTTCTCTTGTTGTCTTAATGCAAGATGCAAAGGGAGGTTTGAATGATTCTATGGGTTCAGTTACCCAGGTGGCAGGAGTGAGAGCGACCAACGAAATTGAAAAATTGACTTGGGGATTAATCATCGCTTTGGTTGTATTGTGTATATTCTCAACAATCTCTGTTTCAAATTCATCAGATGTTGAGCTTCAAACAACCGAGAGTGAAGTTCAGCAGTATCTAGATGAGAATGGTGAGCTGCCAACAGTAAATGATGTTCCATCAGCACCACAACAAGTTCCTGTAAGTCCTGCTCAGTAAAGATCGGTCATTTTGGCCTTTTAAAGCTGTCTGAATTGCATTGAAGTATCCTGATAAAAGTACTTTTTGTCATGTTTTATTAGCCATTTATATTTTGGCATGAAATGTGTCATAAGTCGAACGTTGAACAATAACAATTAATTTATTTAAGACATGAGTAAACTAAACATCAAACCACTAGCTGATCGAGTTGTAGTAGAATCGGCTGCTGCTGAAGAGAAAACAGCAGGAGGAATTTACATTCCTGACACTGCAAAAGAAAAACCACAGAAAGGAAAAGTTTTGGCTGTTGGGGCCGGAAAAAAAGACGAGCCCATGACAGTGAAAGTAGGTGATTCTATTTTGTACGGAAAATATTCAGGAACTGAGATCAACATTGATGGAAAAGACCTTTTAATAATGAAAGAGGCTGACATTTACGCAATCTTGAACTAATTATAAAATAAAAGAGAAATGGCTAAAGAAATTACATTTGATATAGAAGCAAGAGACTCGCTAAAAAAAGGAGTTGACGCACTTGCAAACGCAGTTAAAGTTACATTAGGCCCAAAGGGTAGAAATGTAGTAATTGACAAAAAATTCGGAGCGCCAACCATCACCAAAGATGGTGTAAGTGTTGCCAAAGAAATAGAGTTGAAAGATCCAGTAGAAAACATGGGTGCTCAAATGCTCAAAGAAGTTGCTTCTAAGACCAATGATGCTGCAGGTGACGGAACCACAACCGCTACTGTTTTAGGTCAGGCAATTGTTACGGCAGGGTTAAAAAACGTTGCTGCTGGAGCGAATCCAATGGATTTGAAAAGAGGTATTGACTTAGCTGTTGGCAAGGTAATCGAAGATTTGAAAAAGCAATCTAAAAAAGTCGGAGACGATATTAAAAAGATTGAACAAGTTGCTACGATCTCAGCAAACAATGACACCAATATAGGTTCTTTACTTGCTGAGGCAATGGATAAAGTAAAAAAAGAAGGCGTAATCACAGTTGAAGAAGCTAAAGGCACAGATACGACTGTTGAGGTAGTAGAAGGTATGCAATTTGATAGAGGATACCTCTCTCCTTATTTTGTGACCAACACAGATAAGATGACCGCTGAATTAGAAGATCCGTATATCTTAATTACAGATAAGAAGATCTCTAACCTACAAGAGGTAGTGCCGTTGCTTGAAAAAGTAGCTCAATCTGGTAAAGGTTTATTAATCGTTGCTGAAGATGTTGAGTCTCAAGTTTTAGGCATGTTGGTTTTAAACAGACTAAAAGGCGGATTGAAAGTAGCTGCAGTAAAAGCCCCTGGTTTTGGAGATCGTAGAAAAGCAATGCTTGAAGATATCGCAATTTTAACTGGAGGTACTGTTGTGTCTGAAGAAATGGGCTACAAACTTGAAAACGCTGACATCTCTTATTTAGGGACTGCTGAAAAAGTAGCCATTGACAAAGACAATACAACTATTGTTGGTGGAGCCGGTAAAAAGGCAGACATTACGGCAAGAGTCAATCAGATTAAAACCCAGATTGAAACTACAACTTCTGATTATGACAGAGAAAAACTTCAAGAAAGACTAGCCAAGTTGGCTGGTGGAGTTGCTGTACTTTATGTTGGCGCGGCTACAGAAGTAGAGATGAAAGAGAAGAAAGATCGTGTTGATGACGCCTTGCATGCTACTAGAGCAGCAGTCGAAGAAGGTATTGTTCCGGGTGGAGGAACTGCTTTTGTGAGAGCAATTGCTTCAATTGAAAAATTAGTCGGAGAAAATGATGATCAAACTACTGGAGTGCAAATTGTAAAAAGAGCTCTTGAAGAGCCTTTGAGACAAATTGCTGCAAACGCAGGAGTTGAAGGTTCAATTGTTGTTCAAAGAGTAAAAGAAGGAAAGACTGATTTTGGATACAATGCTAGAACTGATGTGTATGAAAAAATGTTTGATGCTGGTGTTATTGACCCCACAAAAGTTTCAAGAGTAGCATTAGAAAACGCTGCTTCAATTTCTGGTCTATTGTTAACAACAGAATGTGTTTTAGTAGATGAAAAAGAAGAAGGTGCTGCACCTGCCATGCCTCCTATGGGTGGAGGAATGCCAGGTATGATGTAGTATTCTAGTCTTTAAATTAATTCTTAAAAGCCCACTTTTTATAAAAGCGGGCTTTTTTTATACAGTATGCATATTTTTTTTAGATTTTTCATAAAAACAGCCACTATTTGACTTGACTTAGGTTTTGTGTTTAAGTAAATTTGCAATACAAAATTCTGAAAAATGATCAAAAAACTACTTTTAGGCTCTGTTTTTACTGGGTTTCTATTTTTTTCTCTTTCTGCACAAAATTATGTAATCGATTGTGAAAGCTTTAAACAATTCGGTACACACCAAGAAGGTAGGGTCATTAAAAATGAAAATGTATTTATACGAGTTGCAGTAAATTTCTTAGATACAGGTATTTTTAGTTTTTCAACCAACCAGGCTAATGGAGTCACTTTTTCTTGGTCTGACACCATTACACAAACAGGAGTTCAGCTTATTAAACTCACTTCTACTGATACGATAGCATCTTTTGGAACGTTTGCCTACGAATTACAGCAAGGATGTTCAATTTCAATATATGCACAACCTTCTTCTTGTGGTTTGATGGCGAAGTCTCATGGCGTACTTAATCTAGATTGTGAAGATGATTCTTCAGGTATGATTCGTACGAATGTGAATCCTGAAACAGGAACAGCGCCATTTACTTATGTTTGGTCTACTGGACAAGTAACATCTTCAAATGCGTTATATAATTTACCTGCGGGTTCATATGCAGTAACAGTTTACGATGCAGACAGTTGTTATTATATGGCAAACTTGAGCCCTAATCCAGGTCCTGGTACTTCACTGCAAGCTGATACTTTTCATCAAGTATGTAGGGGAGATTCTATTACACTCACTGCAACTAGTGATGTACATAAATACTATTTTAAGTGGTACGACGAGCCTTTACCTTCACAATACATAGAAAGACACAATGGATTAACCTCTTCAATTACTGTTGCTCCTGATTCTACCCACACATATTACTTACAAGAAGTATACAATTGTGATGCAGATCCTGTGAAAATTACAGTAGAGGTTGTAGAGGGTGTGCAAAATCCAACAAATACGCAGAACAACTTAATGCTTAATGATACAGTTTGCCCTCAAACAACAGTAACATTGACCGCAGATTGTGGCTCAGGTCAAGTACATTGGTTTGCTTCAACCAACACCTCAGACCAACCAGATTTTATAGGCAGCCAAGTTGATGTCGTGATTACAGAAAATGTCACCTATTATGCTTTTTGCTCTAATGGAGTATGTCAAAGTGATGCTTTTTTAACGCACACTTTTGTGGTAGAAGAAGTGCAAGATATTCCGTTTGCACAAATTCAACTTCAAGAGTGTCATGGTGATTTGGTTACTTTTGATGCAGCACCAGTATTAGGAAATGGTCAAATTACTTGGCATAGCCAAAATGACCCGACATCAGCAATTCTTTCTTCAGGAGCTCTTTTAGAAGTTATAGCCTCTGATTATCAAGTATATTATGCATTTTCCCAGGCCGATAATTGTGGTGGATATGCAGGTCTAGAGCTCACTGTAGTTGGAGAGGTTTTTCAAGGAGAGGTGTCAGGCCAAAATGAGTATGAAATTTGCCCTGGTGAGCAATTGAGTATTAGTGTGAATTCACCAAATGATGTCATCTGGTATGACAATGCTCAGGCTAGTGGAAGCCCTGTTGGGTTTAGTAATACAACAATAGTTAGTCCGACACAAACTGAAACGTATTATGCTTTTCCGATTGCTGATAATAATTCATCTGCTTGTATTGACGTAAGCGCTGCATATCCTGTGACAGTTGATGTGACATCTGTTCCTAATACCTTAACCCTTGCAGGTCAAATTACATTAAAAGCTTGTTTTGGTGATGACTTGCAGCTTAATCCTCACGATACTTTAGGAGGTCAAAATCATCAGTTTTTTTGGTTCAATACCTTAGAACTTGAAAATGCAAATTCATTGGCTACTTCAAACAGTTTTATTGCCAGTATTGAGCATGATAGTGTTTTTTATGCTTTTGTGCCTAACAATGCACAAGGTTGTTTAGAGGGTTCTTATTATCAGGTAAATGTAGAGTATTTAAATTCTCCGGGTATTCCTGCTGGAAATGACGCTTACCAGGTATGTGCAGGTCAGGCTCTAACTATGAGCGCTTCAGGAAACGGTTTGATTTGTTGGTTTGCTACTCCTGATCCGATTGGAGCACCAATGCATATTGGAAGCAACTTTACGGTCAATCCAACTGAAAACACCACTTATTATGTGTTTGATGAGTATGGAAATGGTTGTGCAAGTACTACACCTTTAGTGGTAGATGTTCAGGTAACTCCAGCGCCTTCTTTGAGCTCAGGTACTCAAAACTTCTTTGCTTGCCAGGGAGAAGACGTTTATTTGACTGTTCCATCAGCAATGAATGAGACTTTGCATTGGTTTGTTGCTCCAAATAATTCACAGGCTCCTGTGTCTACTTCAAACCCGTTTATGCTTCAGAATGTAAACAATTCTGCTACTTATTATGCCTATGCGTACAATGGAGCATGCTACAGTGCAAATTCTAAGACAGTTGACCTTCAGGTAAACACTTCGGGTTCAATTACAGGAAATACCATGTACTCTATCTGTAAAGGTCAGCAAGTGACTTTAAGTGCAAATGCAACTAATGGGGCTCAAATTAATTGGTTTACAAATTCTAGTGGAGTAGGCACACCCATACATACGGGCAATAATTTAACTGTTAGCCCAAATTCAACAACTACTTTTTATGCTTTCGCTGCAAATTCTACAGGATGTGGTTCTAGTTCTTTGCCAGTAACTGTTTTGGTAAATGCATCTATCTACCTTGAGCAAGATACTATCTTGAAATGGGTATGTCATGACGATTCATTGACTTTATCCATTAATACGCCTTATGATGTAGATTGGTACAGTACGCCTTATGTTTCTGCATCTTCTTATTTGTTTTCAGGAAATGATTATGTAGTTGACCCTCAACCTATCACGAATAACGATTTAGAAACGATCAGTTATTATGGATTTATTTCTAATGGCTCTTGTCAGTCTTCAACGTATATTTATTACAAGGTGGTGCATGTAAAACCTTTGCAAACTCCTCTAGGAGAAGCGAATTATTATTTGTGTCCAGGAGAATCTGTGACCATGCAAGCTACTTCTCCGACCATTGGTCAAGTGTGCTGGTTTGATACGTATCCGCCAACCGGTGGAGCATTGATGATTGCAGATACCTTTACGGTTTCTCCGCCTGCGACGAAAACATACTATGCCATTGATGAGGTCACGATTGGATGCTTTTCTGAGCCTTTAGTGGTTAATGTGCATGTTGATCAAATTTATTGTTCGGGTGGAGGAGTACCTAGAATTGCAGGGCCCATTCTTCCGGTTGCTACTACTAATATTCAGATTCTTACGCCGAATAACGACGGAGTAGACGATGTCTTAAATGTAGGCAATGAGACCTTGACAAACTATACACTTCAAGTCTTTGCGCTCTCAGGACAATTAGTCAAAACCATTGATCAATATTACCAAGGATGGGACGGCAGAGACGAAAAAGGGTTAATTCAACCCGCTGGCTACTATGTTTACAAACTGACTACTAATGAATACTCAGAATCAAAAACAATATTGCTTATCAAGTAAGAAAATAAATTTTATTGAAAAGCCTCTTTGAATTTCAAAGGGGCTTTTTTATTTATTGGCCAATTGCCCACAAGCAGCATCAATGTCTTGCCCTCTACTTCTTCTAACATTGACAATCAAATTTTTTGATTCTAGATATTCAGCAAAAGCATCGACTTTTTTGGGGTCTGCTTTTTGAAATCTGCCCTCATCAATGCTATTATACTCAATGATGTTGATCTTGCAAGGCGTGATTTTAGTAAACTGGGCAAGTTTTTGAGCATCTTCAATAGAGTCGTTAAAGTCTTTGAAAATAATATACTCATAAAACATGCGATTGCCCGTTTTTTGATGATAGTATATGATAGCCTCACTCAATGCTTGTAAGCTATTTGAATCATTGATAGGCATAATTTCTGAGCGTTTTTGATCATCAGCAGCGTGTAAAGAAAGTGCGAGGTTAAAGCGCACGTTGTCGTCGCCCAATTTTTGAATCATTTTAGCAATGCCGGCTGTGGATACCGTAATTCTTGAAGGTGACATGCCAAGGCCTTGCTGAGAGGTGATGCGCTCTATAGACTTTAGGGTGTTTTGATAGTTTAAAAGTGGCTCGCCCATGCCCATATATACGATGTTGGTGAGCTTTTTTTGGTATTCTGATTGAGCCAAATTTTTGATTAACACCACCTGATCATAAATTTCATAGTGCTCTAAATTGCGCATGCGCTTCATTTTGCCTGTTGCGCAAAAGGCACAAGATAAACTGCATCCAACCTGAGAAGACACACAGGCGGTTACTCTTTTTGAGGTCGGAATCAAAACACTTTCAACCAATTTTTTATCGTATAATGCAATCGCCGCTTTGATGGTTTTATCAGTGCTTACCTGTTGTTTATGAATTTCAAGTTTGTGAAAATCAAAAGCTTCTTTAAGCTTTTCTCTAAGCGCTAAAGATAGATTGGTCATTTGATCAAAGTCAGTTGCTGATTTTTGCCAAATCCACTCAAAGATTTGTTTGGCTCTAAACTTTTGAAGCCCTAGTGAACTGGTTAAGTCTTCAATTTCTTGAAGGCTTAAACTTCTTATGTCTTGTTTAGTGGTCACTGAGACAAAGTTAGCGTTTAATTTAGTCTAGGCCCAGATAAAGACTCTGTTAAATTATTTGTAGATTGAAACTCGTTTTATGAATGCCAACTACCAAGAATATTTAAAACTAGCGAAGCAAGTAGAATTGCCAGCCAGTTTTATAGACCTCGATTTGATAAATCAAAATCTAAGAGCATTACTTAAGCGCTCAGGTGATAAACACATTCGCATTGCATCAAAGTCAATTCGAAGTATAGAGGTTTTAAAGCATATTTTTAGCTTTTCAAAACAGTTCAAAGGCATCATGGCCTTTACCTTGAAAGAGGCTGTTTTTTTGATTGAGCAAGGGTTTGATGATATTTTGTTAGGGTATCCTGATTTGCAAGAAGGCCCACTCAATCAAGTGCTTGACCATATAAAAAAGGGCAAGAAAATTGTGTTGATGGTCGATTTACCTGAGCATTTACAGATTGTTGAGCGTTTGGCAAAAGCCAAGAACGTAAAGGCAACTGTGTGTTTAGATGTTGATATGAGTATTGATTTTAAAGCCCTTTGGTTTGGAGTCTATCGCTCATCGGTGCGCAATCAAAAAGGGGTTAAAGATTTTTTAGCGGCACTTCAAAATTGTGCACATATTGATCTTGTAGGTTTAATGGGCTATGAAGCACAGATTGCAGGTGTGATGGATGATGAAAAAGGAAATTTTGCTAAAAATGTAGTGGTAAGACTACTTAAGAAAATAGCGATCCCGAAGGTTGCAAAGAGAAGAAAACAAGCTGTTGAGTTGATAGAGCAGCACTTGGGTAAAAAATTAACCCTCATCAATGCGGGTGGAACAGGAAGTTTAGAATCTTCAATTCAAGAGCCCTGGGTGAGTGAGGTTACTGTGGGCAGTGGTATTTACAACTCGCATTTATTTGACGGGTATCAGAATTTTAAACATCAGCCTGCTGCTTTTTATGCCTTACAAGTGGTGCGTAACCCTGATCAAAATACCTATGTGGCACATGGTGGAGGATACATTGCCTCAGGATCAGTAGAACAAGCAAAAGCGCCTTTGCCTTATTTGCCCAAAGACATGAAGTTGTTTGCCAATGAGGGGGCTGGTGAAGTGCAAACTCCATTTAAATACAATGATCAACTCAAGCTTGGGCAACCTGTTTTTTTTAGGCATGCCAAAGCAGGTGAGCTTTTTGAGCGCTTCAATTACATGCATGTGATTTCTCAGGGTAAAATTATTAGCAAATTTAGCACGTATCGAGGCAATGGATGTGCGTTCTTATAAGCATCGAGTAGCATTTGATCAAGACCTTTCTAAAGCGCAAGTGCTGGGGTGGGTTGCTGGATGGGAAGTGTTTTGTATGTTGGATGGGCATAACTCTGAGAAGGGATTTGGTTATGTGTTGGGTTTTGGGGTCGGTCAATCTTTTACTAGTTTATCTGAGGTGCAATTACATGATGGGCTTTTTAAAATGGGCTTTTTGGGCTATGACTTGAAAAATGAGTTTGAGCCGCTTACATCTGAGAATAAAGACTTTTTTGGGTTTGACGATTTGTATTTTTTTGCGCCGCAGTATGTACTTACAAAAGAAGAGGAGTGGTGTTTATATTCTAGCACTTCAAAAGAAGATCTTGAGCAGAAAAAAGAAAGTTTGCAAAGGTTTGTTGCTAAAAAGGCGGGGGCGCATCCACCAGTAAAATTAACATCCACCACCAGTAAACTTAAGTACATCAATACGGTTAAAAAGATTCAAGGGCATTTGCAACAAGGAGATTTTTATGAAATGAATTATTGCATTAATTTCTCAGCAAAACTCAAAGAATTTGATTGGGTCACGCATTTTTTGAATTTAAACGTTTTGAGTAAGGCTCCGTTTTCTTGTTTGATGAGAAAAAATGATCAGCTACTGCTTTGTTTTAGTCCTGAGCGATTCATGCAAAAAAAAGGCGATACACTGATCTCTGAGCCCATTAAAGGTACGCGCAAAAGAGGGGGCAATGAAAAAGAAGATGCGCAAATCAAACAAGCGCTCAAAAATGATGAAAAAGAACGCTCAGAAAACATCATGATTGTAGATTTGGTGCGCAATGATTTTTCAAAAATTGCACAAAAAAGCTCGGTGCAGGTGAATGAATTGTGTGAGATTTATTCGTTTGAAGGAGTGCATCAGATGATTTCGAGCATTCAAGCTAAGGTTGGTAGACAGGTGAGTTTTGAAGAAATCATAAAGGCGATGTTTCCTATGGGTTCAATGACGGGTGCTCCGAAAACCAATGTGATGCAACATATTGAGAAATATGAGTGCTTTAAACGGGGCATTTATTCTGGTAGTGTGGGCTATATTGATGCGAGCGGAAATTTCGACTTTAATGTGGTGATTCGTTCATTGGTCTATAATGCCTTGAATGGTGTGCTGAGCTTGCCTGTTGGCGGGGCGATTACCATAGAATCTGATGCTGAGAAAGAGTATGAAGAGGTGTTGGTGAAGAGTCAGTTGATTCGGGCGTATTTGGCCTGAGTGAAATTTAAACAGTTTCTTTGAATTTTTGTAAACGTAAATAAACGTTTAAATAACGGTTTTTAAAAATTTGTTTTCTACCTTAATTGCAGGGAGGGGCAAGGTCTTGTCCCTATTTTATTTACAATACATATTGATCAACTCATCAGCCATGGGTTTGGTCAATTTCCCTGATTTTTTCCAGAGTTTGCAGGCCTCTTTGTTGTTGCCGTCCATGTAGCGTTCGATGCCTTCACTTACGTTTGGATCAGCATAATCAATGTTTAAGTTGCTTGCTTCTTTGTAGTGTTTGATGGATTCAGTTGTATTTTTCTCTTCCATATAACAGATTGAAAGTAAAAAATGAGCTTTTGCTTCTTTTGGATGATTTTCTATTAGGGGGTTTAAAATATCAATGGCTTGTTTTTCTTTATTTTGATTTAAGTACAACTCTGCTTTTAGAATTTGATTTTTAGGCGAGTTATCATGGGCCAACAAAGCGTTGATGTCTTTTTCGGCCTGTTTATAATCTCTAATGCCAATTTTAGCTAAAGCCAAGCCTTGTAACGATTTAGTTTTGTCATAGCCCAACTTTTGAGCTTTGTTAAAATATTTGATCGATTCTAATAAACTGCCTACGGTGGCCAATAAATGCCCTTGCCAATAATTAATCTCAGCGCATTCATTTGCCTTTTCTAAAGCCATGGTGTTGTATTCAATTGCTTTAGTGTATCTGTGCTGGTAAAACAGGCATTTTGCTAAATAATGTTTAGCAGCAGTGGCTTCTCCTTCAAGGGCAAGCTCGGCAAAAAAACCTTCTGCTTGTTGGTATTGTTTTGATTCTAATAAGACTTCTCCTTTTAGAAAATTGTCCATGTCAGGGCACTCTTGTGTGCTAGAGCGCAGTGAGCAACTAAGCAGAAGTAAACTGAGATAAAAAGCGCGTGTCATTTTCATAGAATAATCTTATGTCGTTGATTTGGTATTTTAACATGGTAATGCGTTCAATACCCATTCCAAAAGCATACCCTGAATATTTTTCAGAATCTATGCCGCAGTTTTTCAAAACGTTCGGATCGATCATACCGCAGCCCAAGATCTCAACCCAACCTGAATGCTTGCAAATATTACACCCTTTCTGATCACATATAAAACAAGAGATGTCCATCTCAGCGCTAGGCTCAGTGAATGGAAAATAAGAGGGTCGCAAGCGAATTTGAGTGTCTTTGCCGAACATTTGCTGGGCAAAATCAAGCATGGTTTTTTTAAGATCAGCAAAGCTGACATGTTTATCAATATATAAGCCTTCTACTTGATGAAAGAAGCAGTGTGAACGGGCAGAAATTGCCTCATTTCTAAATACTCTTCCCGGAGAAATCGTGCGCATGGGAGGAGTGTTGTTTTGCATCACTCTTACCTGTACAGATGAAGTGTGTGTGCGCAGAGAATATTCAGGTTTGTCTTTTATAAAGAACGTGTCTTGCATGTCTCTTGCAGGGTGCTCTGGCGGAAAGTTCAGTGCTGTGAAATTGTGCCAATCATCTTCAAGTTCAGGCCCTTCAGAGATCGAAAAGCCCATGCAGGTGAAAATCTGTTGAATTTGATTTCTGACAATTGAGATAGGGTGCTGAGATCCAGAAGGTAATTCTAAGGCTGGTTTTGTAAGATCTTCAGTGTTTTCAGCCTTACTTAATTGGTTTTCGAAACTCAGTTTTAAGGCATTAATTTTTTCTTGTATTTGATTTTTAAGTTGATTTAATGGGGCGCCAACTTGTTTTTTTACCTCTTTGTCAACTTCTTTGAACTCTTGAAAAAGTGTTTTAACAATGCCTTTTTGGCCTAAATATTTAATTCTAAGTGCTTCTGCTTGTTCAGCACTGGTGGCCTTGAGTTGTTCAATCTCTTCTTTGAGTTGGTTTACTTTTTCTAGCATAATAAATTACTTAATTAAGCTGATGGTCATCGCTACATCTTTTACAGGTCGATCTCCAGACTTGGTTTCAACACTAGCGATTTTATCAATCACTTCAAGCCCTTCAATGATTTGGCCAAAAACAGTGTATTGGTTGTCTAAGTGAGGGGTGCCCCCTAGGCTGCTGTAAGCTTCTATTTGAGCTACGCTCATAGTGGCGTCTTTAGTCGGCTTTGTCAATGGAGTGATTTCTTTGATGAACCCAGCAATTCCTTCTTTGTCTTGTGCTTTAGAAAGAGCAATGTAACGATCTAAATAGCTTTTGTTTTCAGGATTATTTAAAAAGGCTTTAAACGCATTGTTTTGTGCGTTTTGCTTGAGTTGTTTTTGCATGCCTTCTAATTGTGTTTTAGGATATACTTGGCCTTGAACAATGTAAAATTGAGAACCTGAGCTTTCACGTTTTGGATTGATTTGATCACCAAGGCGTGCAGCAGCTAAAGCTCCTTTTTTATGAAATAATTCTGCATTAATTTCTGCATCAATTGTATATCCTGGGCCGCCATTGCCCAATTGTTGGTCTGCAGAAGCATTTTTAGATGCTGGATCTCCGCCTTGAATCATGAAGTTTTTGATTACTCTGTGAAAAAGTGTTTGGTTGTAAAAACCTTCTTTGACGAGTTTGATAAAATTATCTCTGTGTTTAGGGGTTTGGTCGTACAGCACAGCAATCATATCTCCGTATTTAGTAGAAATTTTCACTTTTTGTTGTGCAGTAAGTGTACTAGAAGCAGACAACAAGATGCAAATAAGCAGAACTGTAGCTTGAAAGTATTTCATTTTTCTTTACTTTTGTGGTAGGGCAAATGTATAAATTAATGCCCCTGTAAGTTCAAATTCATATGAAAAATTTAGTTTTATTTGCCTCTATTTTTAGTCTTTTATGTACATCTTCTTGTAATGATGTAGATCCTGCAACAGTAGTTTTAACCGTAGTTGATCAAGATCAGAATCCTTTACAGGGAGCTATGATAGAATTAGATTGTGTTACGGCTGATACCAACACAAACTCTTCTGAATGTAAAGATTCAGTTGCCCAACAAGGCATTACCAATGCCCTTGGGGAAGCTACATTCACTTCAGATTTTGACCAGGTGTTAAAGGCTGAGATTGCTGCAGTAGCAACTGACACGGCAGGAATGATTGATTCTTTGAAAAATGACGCTTTTATTGAGTTTAAAGTAGATGAAGTAAAAGAATATACCATTACTTTATATCCGACTCCTTAATTATTAGGAGTCTTTAATAAAACACACTTTTTTGAATAAAATTCAGATCTTAATCCAAGAGATTCTCTCGGTAGTTGAACATGCTAGATCGGCAGTAAATTATAAACAAGTTTGCAAAGCACTTGGAGTTTATGACTCAAAATCAAGAAGAAAGATTCACCAAATTTTAGACGATTTAGCCTTTAAAGGAGTAATAGAAGAGGTGGATCGCGGAAAGTTTAAGTCGAAAAACCCTTTAAAGCCAAGGCAAGAGGCTGTTGTAAAACCTAAAGAAGGTGCGATTCAAGGTAAGTTTGAGCGCATCAAGTCTAATGCAGGTTTTGTGGTCTTAGAAGATGCAGATGATATTTATATTCCGCAGAAATTTACCAGCAATGCATTTCATGGTGATATCGTAGAAGTTGAGCTTATTCCTTCAAAAGGCAGGCGCTTAGAAGGTAAGATTTCGCGCATTGTAGAGCGTAAAAAAAGCGTGTTGAGCGGAACAGTACAAAAATCTCAAAAATTTGCTTTTGTGGTGCCCGATGATTTTAAGTTTGGCTCAGATATTTTCGTGCCTTTAAATCAATTGGCTGGAGCTGAGAGTGGAGAAAAAGTGTTGGTGAAAGTCGTGAAATGGCCCAAAAAAATAGAAGATTCTCCAGAAGGTCAAGTCGTTGAAATTTTAGGGCAAACTGGTGATAGAAATGCCGAGATGCATGCAATTTTGGCTGAGTTTGGATTGCCAAGAGGCTTTCCTAAATCACTAGAAGAAGAGGCCAAGCGCATTCCGCTGGAGATTACACAAAAAGAAATTCAAAGGCGTAAAGATTATCGTAAAGTATTGACCTTTACTATTGATCCGTTTGATGCCAAAGATTTTGATGATGCGATCTCTTTTCAAGTGCTTGAGAATGGTAATTATGAGGTAGGGGTGCATATTGCTGATGTGACCCATTATGTGCAGCCAGGCTCTTTGATCGATAAAGAGGCTATAGAGCGGGCCACTTCGATTTATTTGGTAGATCGGGTGATTCCGATGTTGCCAGAGGTGTTGTCAAATGTGGTGTGTTCGCTGCGCCCACATGAAGATAAATTGGTGTTTTCAGCTATTTTTGAGTTAGACAAGCAAGCCAAAATTCAAAAACAATGGTTTGGTAGATGCATCATTCATTCTGACCGTAGGTTCACTTATGAAGAGGCCCAAGAAATTATTCAGACCAAAAAGGGCGATTATGCCGATGAGATTAATCTGGTGGATGGATTGGCTAAAAAGATTCGAGCTGCGCGTATGAAAAACGGTGCGGTGGCTTTTGATCGTGAAGAGGTAAAGTTTAAGTTGGATGGAGCAGATAAGCCATCAGAAGTGATCTTTAAGCGTTCGTTGGATGCGCACAAGCTGATTGAAGAGTTTATGCTGTTGGCCAATAAGAAGGTCGCGGAATTCATTGGTATGCCTAAAGGTAAAAATGTACCCAAAACCTTTGTGTATCGTATTCATGATGCGCCTTCAGAAGATCGTGTTTCAGAACTGGGTAGTTTTGTGAAAACTTTTGGATATAATTTTGGCGGAAAATCACCCATTGAGATTGCGCGTTCTATGAATAAGCTCTTGGGTGAGGTGAAAGGCAAACCTGAAGAGAACATGATTCAAACCTTGGCGGTAAAATCAATGGCCAAAGCCATTTATACGACTGAAAATATTGGGCATTACGGATTGGCCTTTGATTACTATTCGCATTTCACCTCACCCATTCGACGATATCCTGATGTGATGGTGCACCGTTTATTAGAACATTATTTAGAGGGCGGAAAAAGTCAAAAGCAAAGTGATTATGAGCATTTATGTAAGCATTGTTCTGAAAGAGAAAAATTGGCCTCAGAAGCTGAGCGCGCATCAATTCGGTACATGCAAGTGCGCTATTTAGAAGATCGTATAGGAGAGGTCTTTGATGGAGTAGTGAGCGGCATTACAGAATGGGGCATTTATGTAGAGATCAAAGAGAATAAATGTGAGGGTATGATCAGGTTGAAAGATTTGCCTGGTGATCATTATGAGTTTCACGAAAAGGCCTATATGGTGAAGGGGCGTAAAACTAAAAAAGAGATTCGCCTGGGCGATGATGCTCAAATTAGAGTTAAAGGCATTGATTTGCATAAGAAGCAAATTGACTTTGATTGGTTGGGGTTGGGCTAATCTTTTTGTAAATTTGCACTCTGCAAATTTTATATGAAAAGATCATTATACATTCTTGGGGTATTTATTGTTTTCTTGCAAGCCTGTACGAGCAAAAAAAAGGTAGTACAATCCTCTATCGAGCCTTCAGTTTTTCTAGAGGATGTTGAAATTTCTACTGAGGTAAGCCCTAAAGTTTATCATCCTTCAGAAACCCAAGATTGGGACTTGTTACACACCAAACTAGAGCTTTCTTTTGATTATCAAAAGCAACATGTAATCGGCAAGGCTTATTTAACCTTAAAACCTTATTTCTATAACCAGAAAACTTTAAAGTTAGATGCCGTTGGATTTGATTTAAGAGCTGTGCAAATGAACGGAAAAGAACTTGAGTATTCTTATGACAGCACAGAGCTTGTAATAAACTTGCCTAAAGCATTTTCAGCTAGTGAGCAGATAGAGATTTTTGTAGATTATACGGCCAAACCCAACACTTTACCTCAAGGGGGCAGCAAGGCCATTACTTCAGATAAAGGCTTGTATTTCATCAATCCCACAGGCAAGGTGAAAGGCAAACCCATTCAAATATGGACGCAAGGTGAGACTGAATCTAATTCAAAATGGTTCGTGACTCTTGATGCGCCCAATCAAAAAATGACCCAAGAGATTTATGTTACAGTTGATACGGCGTATGCTTCTCTTTCAAATGGATTGTTGGTTTCTTCTACCAATAATGGAGATGGCACCAGAACAGATTACTGGAAGCAAGACAAAGCGCACTCTGTTTATCTCGCCATGCTGGCCATAGGGGATTTTGCTATTGTGAAAGATACTTGGAATACGAAGGCAGGTAAAAAAATTGACGTAGATTATTATGTAGAACATTCACATGAAAAGTATGCCCAAGGTATTTTTGGCAATACCCCTGAAATGTTGAGTTTTTATTCTGAAGTGCTGGGAGTAGAGTACCCCTGGGAGAAATACCATCAGGTGATTGTCAGAGATTTTGTTTCAGGTGCTATGGAAAATACTACCGCGGTAATACATGGAGAGTTTGTGCAGCAAACTAAGCGCGAGATGTTAGATAAAAACTACGAGTTTATTGTTGCGCATGAACTGTTTCACCATTGGTTCGGAGATTTAGTAACCTGTGAGTCATGGGCAAATTTGCCTTTAAATGAGTCTTTTGCTACTTATGGAGAGTATTTGTGGGAGCAATACAAGTACGGGCAAGATGCTGCTGATTATAAGTTTCAAGAAGATTTAAGGGGATACCTCTCTGAGAGTAACACCAAGCAAGAACCTTTGATTCGTTATCACTATCACGATAAAGAAGATATGTTTGATCGCCATTCTTATGAGAAGGGTGGATGTATTTTGCATATGCTTCGTACGATAGTGGGAGATCAAGCTTTTTTCAAAGCCTTGAAAGTGTATTTGAATGATCGAGCTTACAAATCGGCAGAAATTCATCATTTGCGTCAAGCCTTTGAAGAGGTGACTGGTCAGGATATGCATTGGTTTTTTGACCAATGGTTCATGCACTCAGGGCATCCTATATTGAACATCTCATATGCATATGACTCATTATCAAACACACAGTATATATATACTGCACAAGAATATTCTAATCAAGAAAAAGAAGGTGCGTTAATCTACAGACTGCCTTTTGATGTTGATGTTTATACAGATGATCAAAAAACAAGTAAAAAGCTCGTTGTTGAGAATCAAAGAGATACATTTTCTTTTAAGCTTGATGCTGAACCTGAGCTAATTGTATTTGATGCTAAAAATATTTTGGTTGGTAAAAAACGAGAGACAAAACCCATAGAAGCATGGGCAAAACAATACGAGAAGACCACTTCTTATTTATCAAGGAGCAATGCCTTAATTAGAGCCTATTTAACTATGAGTGAAGACACTGCTCTTTTCGAGCAGCTTACCTTTAAAGCTTTAGACGATAACTTTTGGGCCAACAGAAACCTAGCTCTTTCTTTTGTAGCTAAGGTGTATGCTCAAGATTCTAGTAAGTATGCCAATAAGATCAAAAATATAGCTGCTCAAGATGCTAAATCTAGCAACAGGGCTCAGGCATTGAATTTGTTTTATTCAATGTTTGATCACAATGACGATGTGAACTTTTATAAAACCTTTATGAAAGATTCTTCTTATGCTGTAAATGCATCGGCATTGTCTATTGTTTCAGAAATTGATTCTGCTCATGCGCTTGAATTAGCTCAAGGTCTAGAGTCTGAGAAGAATAAATCCATTAAATCTGAAGTAGCTAGTATTTATGCCTTATTTGGCCAGCAAGAAAAACATGATTTTTTTAGAAGTTTTATTTCAAACTCTTCTCGGTATACTAAGGCAAATGCAATGAATCAGTATGCAGCCTATTTGATGCATGAGCGTGTTTATCCTCAGGGGTTTAATGAAGGTGTAGATGTTTTTGAATCAGTTGTACAGTCTTCTGCTGATAACAATAAAGTAAAACTTTATGCCATAACAGCTTTGATGAATTTGAAAGAAAAATCAAAAGATCATCAAGAACACTTAGAATATGTTTCAACAGCTATAGACCGACTTAAAACTCAAGTTAAAGAAGAAGAACTTTTGCTATATTTAAATGATGAAACTTCTAAATAGAGTCTTTTTTTTAGTTTTTTTAGCGTTAAATTCTTGTCAAACAAGTGATCAACAAGCAGTTATTCCATTTGTTCCCGTAGACATCCAAGTCTTTACTTCAGACCCTTTATACATTAATTTAAACTTTGTGGGAGGTTTTGCCTATGTGCCTGGTGGCAGTAGGGGCATTGTGGTATACAAAGTTGATGTGAATAATTTTGTGGCATTTGACCGTCATTGTACACATGATATATCAAATCCGTGTGGAATAGTTGAGTTTGAAGATACCTTTACTTTAAAAGACTATTGTTGCGGATCTCAGTTCTTAGTTACAGATGGTAGTGTGTTGAGCCAACCTGCTAATTTTCCTTTACAGCAGTACAACACATCTTTTAATGGAGAGATCTTAAGAATTTTTAATTGATCTTAATGCCCACTATACAAATGTCATCAATCTGATCGTGGCAGTGATCTGTGTTAACCCCTCTCCAATTGTTGAAATTTTGTTCGAGCATGGCTCTTTGTGCCTTAAAGGGTGAAGCAGAGACATTTAAAAGAAATTCTTTAAAATATTTTTGTTTTAATTTTTTGCCGTCTTTTCCACCAAACTGATCGGCATATCCATCAGAACACAAATAAATTTGATCACCTTTTTGTAAGTTAACTTCAAAGGCTTGATAAGGTTTTAAGGATGTAATAAAGTTTGATACCGGCTGAAAATCATTATATGTTTCAATAAATTGTCCTTCACGAATAATTAAAATAGTTTGCTTTGCAGCAGCATAACTCATATGCATGGTTTTCTTATCAATCTTAATGATTGAAATATCCATGCCGTCATGAGAACGCTCAATTTCTTGAGTGTGAGCGTGTTTAAAAGAGTTAATAATGCCATTTCTTAACTGATCTAAAATATGATTAGGTTGATGTATTTTATTTTCAACAACAATTTCATTCAAAAGAGCATTGCCAATCATACTCATCAAAGCTCCAGGAACCCCGTGTCCCGTACAATCAGCTTCAGCTACAATTACCTCATGTTCTGAGATGCTGTAAGCCCAATAAAAATCTCCGCCAATAATATCCTTAGGATTATAAAGAATAAAAAAGTCATCTAAGATATTTTTCAAATACTCTTGAGAGGTTAAAATGGCATCTTGTATGGTTCTTGCATATTCGATACTTGAAAGAATACTTTTGTTTTTTTCTTCTAATTCTTGTTTTTGAGCCCAGATTTCTTTGGTGCGTTCTTGAATAATTTGTTGTAATCGCTCGTTGGTCTTTTGCAGTCTTATGGTGTACCACTGAACAATCAGATAAGTAAGTAATGCCAACAATATAATATAGAAGAGATAAGCAATTTTAGATCTGTAAAAAGGAGTAAGAATTCTGAATTTGTATTCAGCAATACTACTTTGTTGACCATAAATATTTTTAGATTTTACTCTGAAGGTATATGATCCTTCTGCAAGGCGAGCAAACTCAATTTTTTTCTCACCACTCCACTTGCTCCATTGTTCACTCGCTCCAAGTAACTGATAAGAAAACAAGTCTTCTTTTTCTTCTATTTGGTTGGTTGAAAAGAAGTAAAAAGACAAATCTGAATTTTCATACTTTACATTTTTATTTGCTAATGACTTGGGTGAATAAGCATCAATAATGCAGTGAAAATTACCGGTTTTTTCAAAGGTTAAATTATCATTGATCTCAAAAGTTGATACTGCATTTGAAGAGCTCATCCACACACTTGAATTCTCATCAAATTCAGTTGAAACAATTTGTTGATTTTCATATCTATTGAGTAGTGCAATAGGCCTGCAATAACGGTCAGATTGGTATTTTAGAAAACCCTTTAACTTTTGATTAGCATCATTAAGGGTGATAAAGCTAAAAAAAGAATTTCCGCAAATGTTTATATTGCTGTTTTTATCTAGTTTGAGTTTAGTGTTTTTTTCGAAAAGTAAGGGCGCAAAATTGTAGTATGAGGCTTTTTGAGAGAGTTTGTAGATCAGAGAATCAGTCCAAACATGGGCAGTGCGATTAAGCTCTACAAGTCCTTTGATTTTTAAATCAGTAGAGATAAGCTTCTCGTGTAGTAGTTTTATGGACTCACCAGAAAAATCAAAACTTAAATTGTAAAGCTTGTCTTTTTTTTGAATGATAAACTGATTAAAATTTAAATAGGAAATATTATCAATCTGGCCTTTATACGCTTTAAACTTAAGATACTTGTTTAAAGTTTTCTTATAATATGTTAACCCAGAGGTGTGATGAATGAAAAAGTCAGTAGCATTGATTTTGACCAGATGCATGCCTTTAATAGAATCAATTATTGTGGTTTGATGATTTGCATTAATGCTAAATAATGCGCTGTCTGTCAGGTAAATAATATTCTCGCTGTTTGATATAGCTTCAGTGGTATAGGTGTTGTGGTTTTTAATTTTAGTAAACTGATCAAAATCATGTTTTAAGTAAATGCCATCTGTAGTGAAAAAATAAAATTGATCATCTACTAAAATAGAGGTGAGAATTTGACCGGTGATTTGATCTTTGTCAACTTTATACCTCAAAGGATTTTGTAGTTCTATTTTTTCAATGTTTTCAGGAGTGTTGACCCAAATGTTTTTTTGGTGATCAATATGAAGAAATCCAGTCTGATTATTTCTAAGCCCCAGAGTTTGATCTATTTTGTGCGCAAGTTTTTGAGTGATTAAACTGTACAAATGAATGCCTTGCTCTTGAGTGCTAACTACAAGTGTGGAGTCATCTAATAAGATAGCATCAGAAATATTTAAACGTTCTTTGAGTTTAAGTTGTTTGACTTTTCTATTTGTTTGAAACAACAGAACGCCTTGATCGTGTATAGAGATTAAAAGGCTATCTTTTGATATGAATTTTTTGATATGCAATTTTTTTAAAGCATCTTCATCAATAAGTGTTTTAATTTCATTTTGATGGATGGATTGAATAAGTCCTGAGTTTGCTGCATGAAAAATGGGCTGATTTAAATAAGTGCCTCCTGTGATTTTTTCACTGAGCCCTGAAATTGTCTTAATTAAACGATCATTATAAATGATTTTTATTTGCCCTTTATCAAAGACAAATAGCGAATCGTTTGAGCAAATAAATGATTGTCTTTCATGAGTTGGAGCAAGGTTTAAGTCAAGCACTTTTTTGTATTCAATACCTTTTGATAAGCTGTACTTGACCTTTCCGAGTTCTTGATTGTTGATCACATAGTTAGATGTACTGGTTTGAGCAACATTAAAAAACAGTTTGCCTTCAGTGCCTTTGATGGTAACCCACTCTTGATTTTTATAGTACATCACCCCTGATGAAGATAGGCAGTATATAATGTTGTGCTCATCTTGAAAAAATCCGCTGATTTTATAATCAAAAGTGTTTGATTTATACTCAGTAATGATAGGCCTAGAACTAAACCTATTTTGAGCACAAACCAATTGTGTACAAAAAGACAGTGTAATTAAAATGATATGCAGTCTTGATACTTGCATGATAGTTGTTTCAAACTATAATGGGTAACTTTGTACGAGAGCATGATCCCAAAAGATACAGTAGAGAAAATATATGATGCTTTACGCATAGAAGAAGTTATTTCTGACTTTGTGTCTTTGAAGAAAAAGGGTGCAGACTATAAAGCCTGTTGTCCGTTTCATAATGAAAAGACACCTTCGTTTAGTGTCTCAACTTCGAAAGGAATATACAAGTGTTTTGGTTGTGGAGAAGGAGGCAATGCCATTGACTTTGTGATGAAACATGAACAATTTACTTATGTTGAGGCATTGAAGCACATTGCTCAGAAGTACGGCATTGAAATTCAAGAACGAAAATTAAGTCAAGAAGAACAAGAAAGAGCCACTGAAAAAGAAGCCCTTCAGATCGTAACGACATTTGCTTGCAACTACTTTAAAAAAAATCTGTTTGAATCTGAAGAAGGCAAAGAAAAAGGCTTGTCTTATCTCAGAAATAGAGGTTTTACAGATCAAACCATTGAGCAGTTTGGGTTGGGCTACGCCTTAAATGAGTGGAATGTCTTTACCGATTATGCCCTTGAAGAAGGCTACAAATTAGAGTATCTAAAACAAGCAGGACTTACCAAAGAAAAAGCAGATAAGCATTATGATGGATTAAGAGGACGGGTAATTTTCCCGATCATGGGTATTTCAGGTAAATGCATTGGTTTTGGAGCTCGAATTTTAATTGATGATAAAAAAGCTCCCAAGTATATTAATAGTCCTGAAAATGCTTTGTATGTCAAAAACAAGGTGCTTTACGGTATCTACGAGGCTAAAAAGGCAATTGTTAAAAAAGATGTTTGTTATTTGGTAGAAGGATATACTGATGTGATCTCGTTTTTTCAAGCGGGCATTGAAAATGTAGTAGCCTCTTCAGGAACCTCTTTGACAGAAGGGCAAATTAACCTAGTGAAGCGTTTCACTAAAAACATTACCATTGTTTATGATGGAGATGTAGCTGGAATTAAAGCTTCGTTCAGAGGAATTGATTTGATCTTAAAACAAGGCTTAAATGTAAAAATAGTCTTATTGCCTGAAGGTCAAGATCCTGATTCAATGGCTAAAACTATGCCTCAAGAAGATTTACAAAACTTTATTGATGCCCAGTCAAAAGATTTTATTGTATTTAAAACTGAGCTTTTAAAAGAAGAGACTAAAGATGATCCGATTAAAAAAGCTGCACTAATTCATCAAATTATTGATTCAGTAGCTTTGATTCCAGATCAAATTACCAGAAGCCTGTACATCCAACAAACAGCTGTTATTTTAGAGATTGATGAGGCAGTTTTACTTTCAGAGCTCAACAAAGCATTGAGAAAAAAGCATTTCTCAACAACACCTTCATCTCAAGCACCTTTGCCGAATTTGGCAAATATGCCTTCGATAAGCAATCAAGATTTAGTAGCTCAGCAGCCTTATGTTCAGGAGTCAAAAAAACAGTTAGATGCTTTTGAGTTAGATGTATTTCGATTGCTCTTAAATTATGGCAATCAATCTTTTAAGCTCAAAAAAGAAGAACAGGAGTCTGTAGTAATGAAAGATTTTTTGATGGCAGAAATTCAGAAAGATGCTTTAGTATTTGAAGAGCCCCTTATTCAAAAAGGCATTGAGCAATATTTGTCAGCCACATCTCACAAAGAGGCTTTAGATGCGTTTTACACATCAAATGATTTAGAATTGAAAGATTTGGTGATTGAATTGACCCAAGAGCGCTATGCTTTATCTGACTGGGAGCGCAAGAACATTTTGGTCAATACTGAAGATAAACTTTTAAAGCGTGCTGCATTAGAATGTGTGTATGCTTTTAAGGGGTCAAAAATTGATAAAATGATCGCTGATATTGAAGTACAGTTAAAAACAGAATCTTTAGAAGATCAAATGATTTCTTTGCAAAAAGTAATGGTGCTTAAAGAGCTTAGAAAAAAAATTAAGCTTGAAATCGGAAGGCCGATTTAAAGCCATTAGCTCTAATGTGCTTCTAACCAATTTTCACCCAATCCAACCTCTACTTCTAAAGGCACTGTCATTTTGTGAGCCCCTTCCATCTTCTCTTTCACCAGGGCTTTCATTACTTCAAGTTCTTGTTTGTGCACATCAAAAACCAATTCGTCATGTACTTGTAAGAGTAGTTTAGAACGAAGTTTTTGGGCTTTCATGGCCCCAGCCACATCAATCATTGCAAGTTTTATAATGTCAGCGGCAGAGCCTTGAATCGGGGCATTAATGGCATTGCGCTGGGCATGGCCTCTAACAATAGCGTTGTTTGAATTGATGTCTTTTAAATAGCGTTTTCTGCCCAGTACGGTTTCTACATAGCCTTTTTCTTTTGCTGAAGCCTGTACATTATGAATGTATTGACTGATTTTTGGGTACTGCTCAAAATAATTATCAATAATCTCTGCGGCTTCTTTTCTTTTGATGTTGATCGTCTTTGAAAGCCCAAAAGCAGTTTGTCCATAAATGATTCCAAAGTTTACTGCTTTTGCCTTGATGCGCATTTCACGCTCTACTTGATCGATTGGCACCCCAAATACTTTTGCAGCGGTAGCAGAGTGAATGTCTTCTTTGTTTTGAAAGGCCTTGATCATGTTCTCATCGCCACTCAAAGCAGCAATAATGCGCAGTTCAATTTGTGAATAATCAGCGGCCAATAACATATGGTCTTTGTCTTTGGCAATAAATGCTTTTCTCACTTGGCGACCATCTTCAGTCTTAATGGGAATGTTTTGCAGGTTTGGTGCTGTAGAGCTCAAGCGACCAGTAGCAGCAACAGTTTGCATAAAGCTAGTATGAATGCGCCCAGTCTTTGTATTTGCCATTTCAGGTAAGGGGTCTACATAAGTGTTTTTAAGTTTGCGTAAGGCTCTGTATTCTAAAATGTATTGCATGATATCATGCTCATCTTTTAAGCTGACTAGAATTTCTTCACCTGTAGCGTATTGACCCGTTTTGGTTTTTTTTGGTTTTTCTACAATTTGTAATTCTTCAAAGAGAACAATGCCGAGTTGTTTGGGCGAATCGATATTAAACTCAGTCTTACTAAAACTTTGAATTTTTTCCTGTAGGTCTATAAGCTTTGCTTCTAACACTTTTGAAAATTCACCCAAAGCAGTCTTATCAATATTAATGCCTTGATTTTCCATATTTGCCAACACTTCAACCAAAGGCATTTCAATGTTTTCAAAAAGCGTATTGAGCTCATTTTTTTTCAAGCGAGGGGCAAACTGCTCATACAGTTGAAAAGTCACATCGGCATCTTCACAGGCGTAGTCTTTGACTTCTGAAGGCAATAAATCGCCCATATTTTTTTGATTTTTACCTTTTTTACCAATTAAGCTTTCGATTGAAATGGGCCGGTAATGCAAATAGGTCTCAGAGAGTAGGTCCATGTTGTGTTTCATGTCAGGGCGCAGTAAATAATGCGCAATCATGGTATCAAACATAGGAGCTGAGACCTGAAGGCCTACTTTTGAGAGAATGCCTAAATCATACTTAATGTTCTGAGCAATTTTAAGTTTTGAATGGTCTTGAAAAATAGGTGCTAGAACTTGGAGCTTTTCGTTGTCTTGCTCGCCAATGGGCAGGTAATAGGCTTTGTTTTTTTGAGTTGAAAAGGCAATGCCCAGTAAATCTGCAGTGTGTTTGTCAAGCCCGGTGGTTTCAGTGTCAAAGCAAAATGCGCTAGCCGATGAGAGTTCGCTTATTAAAAGATCAAATTTTTCTTTTGAATCGATTAGTTGGTAATCGACAAGGTCTGTGTTGAGGGTTTTAAATTCGTCAGGGACTTCTTGTTCTGCTTTGATTTCTTGCAAGGCGGCAGGGGTGTCGAACATGGAGAGTTGTGCGGTGGGTTTTGTTTTGGGTGGAGTTGAAATCGTCTCGCCCAACACCCTCTTTGATAAATTTCGAAACTCTAGTTCAGAAAACAACTCAGAAAGTGCTTCTTTGTTGATGGGGTCAACTTTTAATTTATCAGCATTAAATTCAATAGGAACATCTAAAATAATAGTAGCCAATACTTTAGAAATCAACCCTTGCTCTTTATTCGCTGCAATTTTCTCACCCAGCTTTCCTTTCACCTCATGGGCGTGTTCTAGAACATTTTCAAGACTGTCATACTGTGCAAGTAATTTTTTAGCTGTTTTTTCTCCAACTCCCGGAATGCCTGGTATGTTGTCGACCGCATCACCCCACAAGCCTAAAATATCGATTACTTGCTCGGGCCTTTCTACTTCAAATTTTTCACAAACCTCTTTAGGACCCCAAGTTTCTGCAGGTTTTCCAAAACGGCCTGGTTTGTACATGAAAATATTTTCAGATACCAACTGCCCATAATCTTTATCTGGAGTCATCATATAGGTTTTAAACCCTTCTTTTTCAGCTTTTTTAGCCAGGGTTCCAATAATATCATCAGCCTCATAACCGGGCATTTTTATTACAGGAATGTTAAAGGCTTCAACGATTCTTTCAATATAAGGCAGCGCTAACTTAATATCTTCAGGAGTTTCTTCTCTATTGGCTTTGTAATCTGCAAAAATGGCCTCTCTAGAATCTACTGCTCCGGGCGCATCAAAAACAGCCGCAATATGCGTAGGTTGTTGTTTGTTGAGCACTTCAAGTAAAGTGTTGGTAAATCCATATTGTGCTGAAGTATTTAAACCAGCAGAATTAAATCGATGGTTTTTTACAAAAGAATAATAAGCCCGGTAAATCAAGGCATAAGAATCAAGTAAGAAAAGCTTTTTTTCCAAAAAATGAATTTTAGCTAAGGTACTAAGAAACTCATTAAAATTTAATTACTTTTGTACATCTATTAAATGCCCAGGTGGCGGAATTGGTAGACGCGCTGGTCTCAAACACCAGTGAAGCAATTCGTGCCGGTTCGAGCCCGGCCCTGGGTACACGAAGCCTCAGATATTTTCTGGGGCTTTTTTAAAACATCTAATGCTATGCTAGTAGAATCTAATTTTCTTCAAAAAGAAACTCTTGCACCGGACTTTAAGCTGATAAATACATTAGATGGTCAAATGGTTAGTTTGGTCGATGAAAAAGGTGCAATTGCTACTGTAGTCATGTTTATTTGCAACCACTGCCCATTTGTATTGCATGTCAATGATGAGTTGGTGAGGTTGGCTAATGATTATATGAAGCAGGGCGTAGGATTTATAGCTATCAGTAGTAATGATGTAAATTATGTGCCCCAAGATGGACCTGAACAAATGAAACTGCATGCTCAAAAACAAGGATATCCTTTTGTGTATTTATATGATGAAACTCAAGAAGTTGCTAAGTCATACGATGCTGCTTGTACACCTGATTTTTATGTATTTGATCAAAACTTTAAATCAGTTTACCATGGACAATTATGTGATTCGAGGCCTTCAAATAAGATAAAGGTTACAGGCGCTTCAATACGCAGTGTTTTGGATGCCCTAATAGCAAAAAAACCTATAGAGGTTGTAGAAGAACCTTCTATAGGCTGTAATATCAAGTGGAAGTAAGCCTTTCTACTTTACTTTTTCTAAAATAGACTTCTTTACTTTTTCTTTCTCTGCCTTCACTTTTTCTTCTAACACTTTTTCTCTTTGCTCAAGGTCTTCTAATTTTTTTCTTTTTTCTTTATAAACCTCTTCACTGACCTCACCTTTACTTTTACGCTCTTCTAAGCGATCTTTGGCTTTGTTGATTTTTTCTTTGGTTTCAGAAACTTGTTTATCGACTTCATCTACTTTTGCTTCTACTTCTTTTTTTGTTTTAGGCTTATTTTTAGCAGCAGCGGCTCTGGCTTGCCCAAATTCTTTACCCGAAAGCTCGCCTTTGTTTTTGCCATAGGCGTGGACTTCTTTTTCTTCTAATTTACCGTGGTCGTGATCATGATCTTTGATTTTTTCTTTGCCTTTACCCAGATGTTTTTCTTTTATTTCTTTGCCCTTCTTAGCAACATCTTGTTCAAGCTCTTCAAGTTCTTGGTCGGGTTTTTCTTTTCCTTTTTTTTCTAGAGATTTTTGTTCTTTTTTAAGTAAGCCTTTGCCTTTACCTTGAGCAAAAAGTGCAGGAGAAAAGCTGACTAACCCAGCTAACATTAGGGTTGCAAATAAATTCTTTTTTTTCATGTTATTTTTTTGATATGTTGATTTTGTGAGATTATTCTTCTATAGATTCTAGTAAAGCATCAACCTCTGCATCAATATTAGCTGACTCTTGCTCTAATACTTCTACCTCTTGATTTAACGCTTCAACTTCAGCAGAAACTTCTTGTTGTACTTCTTCTTGTTTTTGTGCACCTGAAGAACATGATGCTAAGAGCGCCGAAAAAGCAAATACGTAACTTATTTTTTTCATTTGATTTAAAATTTGTTTGAGCGTGGTGTAACGCCTAAACATAAAATAAGTTTCATTTTGTAAAAACCTTTTAGTCATTCAAATCCCAATCATAAAACTTGTAAGTGATTGAAGTATTGCTGTTAATCGTAGTATTTGAATACTGATTGATGTAATCAATTACAGTACCGTTTTGTATGAAATCTACCGAATACCAGTTGAACAATTGAGAAATATCAACAGCATTTGCGTTTAATGTATTTAGGGTGGAATTGTTGATGAATTCTATGGTATTTGACTGCAATAAGCTTTGTAAGTTGTTTTCTGTATAAGCCTCATTAACAAGCCTTGGGCAACTTTTGGCCCCACAATTTACCGCAAAGTGAATTCTTGGTTCGTTAAATTGAGGTCTAATGATGTCATTTTCAACTTGGTTTAAGGTGTAGGTATTTCCGTCCAAATTGATAAAGGCAATATCAAAGGCATTGTTGCCCCCTTGGCTGATGTCCATAATGCTGTTTAAAGGCCAGTTGACTAAAATAATTTTTACGGTATGTACATTGTAAACATTGATCCAATAGGCCAATTTTTTATTATTTGACCAAGAGTTTTCAGGAAAGTTTTGATCAAGTAAATCAATATAGGCATTGATTTGAGCAATATCAGAGGCCATGCCTGTATAGCTTACATTGCCTTGATTGCTTACATGGTTGTTTAGAAGGGTATTCCAAATATCATGTGAAAATGTATTTGTGGGTGGATTACCCGGTTGGATGTTTGCTGTAGCGTTGGTTTGACAATTATTGGCATCTGTTACCGTAACAGAATACGAGCCAGAAGCTAAATTGTTTTGATTTTGACTAGTGCTGGAATTTGACCACTCATAAGTATACGGCGCTGTGCCTCCACTTACAGTAAGACTGATCGATCCGTCACCCGCATTTTGTAAAGACTCATCTACTGCAGAAGATGTTACACTAAAGTTTTCGCATGGATCTTCATCAACCGAACTAGCTGACAAGACACTAACTTGCCCTGAATCTATGCAACCTAGCTCATCAGTTACTGTATAGCTGTACTGACCAGGTGCTAAATTTGAAATCACTGAGGTCGTATCTTGGTTACTCCACTGAAAGTAGTAAGGTGTTTGCCCTCCGTTTACTAAAAGAGATGCAGCGCCGTTATTTGCATTTTCAAGTGTTTCATTGATTACAGAGCTTGAAACATTGAGTGCGCAGGAGTCTTGATTAATGGGTTGAGGCAGTAGGTCTTCTTCAGGTGTTTCTTTTACACATGAAGCGCAAAAACATAAAGAACTAACAATGGTAAGAAATACGAGTAAATGTTTCATAACAATAATATTTAGTTGTTGACAGCCCAGTTATATTCTAAAAATGAAATTTTAGCACTTGAGCTTACTTTTATTGAATTGTATTTATTTATAAAGTCTATTAAACTACCTTTTTTGGTGAAATCACCCTTATACCACTCAAATATCTTAGAGAGTTGTACACTTGAGCTAGAGATTTTATTGCGTGAGGCATCTGCTAAAAATCGTTTGGTTTGCTGAGTCAATTGAGCAGCCAACTTGCTCGGTAAAAAAGCCTCATTTCTTAAGTTAGGGCAACCTTTGGCAGCGCAATTTACAGCAAAGTGAATACGCGGCTCATTGAAACGCTTTCTGATAATGCCGTTTTCAATGTTGTTTAAAGAATAAAGCTTTTTTTCTGCTTTGATAAAGGCAATGTCCCAGGGGCCTTTGCCAGATTTGTTAATCTCTTTGATGCTTTTTACAGGCCAATTGTTGACCATTAATAAAATAGTATTTGCATTGTATAGGTTGATCCAATAAGCTAATTTTTGATTGACATTCCATGAAGATTTAGGTTGGTTGCCCTGTAGTGCTTTGATGTAGGACTCGAGTTTTGAGCGGTCTGCTTTAAAGCCATTGTAATTAACTGCTCCGTTAGTACTTACATGTTTTTTGAGCAATGTATTGAAACTAGTATGTAGAGCATCACCTTGTGCAATGGAAGTTGAAATAAATAAAGTACTAAACAGAGATAAAAAAAGATGTTTCATAATTTAAAATGTAATGTTTACGCCCAAAGAAGGCAAAATAGGCAATTGATTGACCCGCTCAAATAAGATACGGTCAAAATAAAATATATTGTCTCGATTATACAGATTGGTTACTCCTAGATTGATGTCCATTTCAGAGTTTTCTGAAAAGTAAATTTTTCGAGATAGATTCAAGTCTAGGCGGTGGTAGTCAGGTAAACGCCCTGCATTGATGTCTCCATAAAAAATGCCTAGGCTACCGTTTTGAGTTGTATAATCTGTGTTAATACCATCAGCGAAATCAAATTGCTCATAAAATCCTTGGGTTTGCGTAAAAGGAAAGCCTGATCCAAAATTAAAACGTGCAGAAAACTCCCAATTAAGGTCTTTTCCGAATGTATAATTAGCGACTAGATTTACATTATGTCTTCTGTCAAATATAGGCCTATACTCAATCACTCCGTCGTATCTATTTGATTTTGCCCAAGAATAAACGGCCCATAAATTAAGGCGTTTGAACTCATACTTCAATACAACATCAACTCCATATGCCTCTCCGGTTTCAATAATAAAATCTTTCTTTAAAATGTCGGGACGTTGAGCATTGTCAGCATCGTCATTGAAGAGCTTGTTTCTATTGATGTTTGAAAGTTGAGTGAAGTCTTTGTAATAGCCCTCAACATTTAAATGCAAACGTTTTGATAAATCAGATTCAATCCCTGCGATGTAATGAATGGCTTTTTGTAATTCATGAGTGCGTTCTTTTGAACTGCCATCTGCATAATAAATGGAGTCTTGAAGATTTTCAGGGCCAGAAAGAAAGCCATTAAATAAATTCACAACATCTCGATCGGCATTTGAGCTGATTAAGTTTTGAGAATAAACTCCTGTGGCGAGCTTAAACCTCAAACGGTCTGTTGCATTGAATTTAAGCCCAAATCGAGGTTCTAAAGAAAAAGTAGACAAAGAAGCGTAGTACTGAATGCGCAGACCCGGATCAATCACGAGCTTTCCTTTATTGATCGTAGAATTTACATAACCTGAAAGTTCTGTAGTAAAGGCTTCTTGAGAAATCTTTCTGTTTAAGAAGTTAAAGAAGGTGAAGTCTGTTGAAAATCCTAAAATCTGAAAGCCATATTTAAAGGTATTGTCTCCTTTAAAGTGTGTGAAATTAAAATCTAGATTAAATGAACTAATGTCACTACTTCTATCGTTGGTGTTGGCCTCTGAAAAATCAACACCATATTGAGAGTAGGCAAAATTTCCATCAATCAAAGTAGTTGAGGTTGCTGGAACCAAGACAAAATTTGACCCCAATCCGAAGGTATTCCAACTCAAATTAGAAATGGCCCCTTGAGAGACTCTATCAGCATAATTGAATCCAAATAAGTTGAATTTACTACCGTTGTTTCCATTGAAAGAAAGTTTGCCATACAAATCTGTAAAAGAAAAGGGCAGGCCGTTAGAATCGGCATAAGTATAAAGCGCTTTAGAAGTTTTGTCTAAATAAGAGGTTTTACCCGTCAGAATAAAAGAAGAAGATCCGCTCGAATTTTCAGTCTGCTTTTTCAAAGGCCCCTCTAAAATAGCTTTGGCGCCAAAAGTTGTCAGTCCTACTTTACCTGCCAATCTGTTTTTATTGCCATCACGCGTTGTGATGTCCATAATAGAAGAGATTCTTCCGCCATATTCAGCGTTAAATCCACCCGTGTAAATATCAGCGTTACGCATAATATCAGTTTCAAACACAGAGAATAATCCAATCGAGTGAAAGGGGTTGTAAATGACCATGCCATCAAGCAAAACTTTGTTTTGAATCGGAGAGCCTCCTCTGATATATAATTGACCACCTTGATCGCCCGTGAAGACAACACCTGGCAAGACTTGCATGTACTGCGCAATATCAGCCTCTCCGCCAATGCTAGGTAAAAGTTCAATTTGCTTGGGTGTAATCTTAGTGACAGACATCTGTACTGCTTTTTGGGCAGCTTGAGATTGAGCCGAAATTTCGACAGCATCAAGTTCAACTGCGACTTGTTTTAAATACAGCTTTTCAGAAACGATTTGTCCCTTTTTAACGTCAACTTGTTTCTTTAGACTATCATATCCAACAGAGGTAATCATGATCGTATGCGCACCTGCCGGCACAGAGGTAATGGTGAAAAATCCATTGACATCAGTAGCAGCTCCTAACTGCGTACCTTGTAAATAAACAGTGGTAAAAATAATGGGTTCTCCTGTTTTTTGATCGTACACAAAACCTCTAACCGTACCTTGTTGAGCAAACAGGCCAATCCATCCAAACAGTAAAAAAGAGAACAATAAATTTTTCATGCCCTACAAATATAAGTGTATAGACATGAAATTCCTAGCCAGAAATTTCCCTGAAAGAATCAAAAAAGGCTACAAGCCTTGACTCATTTTTAAAATGTGCTCGTATTCTTTCTGCTCAACAGGAGCAACCGATAAACGTTGCTGTTTGAGAAGCACCATTTCAGCTAAGTTCGGATCAGCTTTAATGTCTTTCAAGGTGACCGGCACTTTGAATTTTTCAATAGGCTTTACGTCAACAGCTACCCAACGCGTATCATCAGTTGTAGGGTCTTGGTAATGCTCTTTGATGATTTCTGTCACTCCGACAATTTCTTTGCCCTCATTGCTGTGGTAATATAGGGCTTTATCGCCTACTTTCATGGCTTTTAGATTGTTGCGAGCTTGATAGTTTTTTACCCCATCCCAATAGGTAGAGCCATCTTTTTCGAGGTCTTGCCATGAGTATTTATAAGGTTCTGATTTGATGAGCCAGTAGTTCATAACGCGTTTTACTTAAAGACGAATATACTTATTTTAAACTTCTAAGCCCCCTTTTTACGATTCTTTGGGTGTGCTTTGAGTCAGAGCTTTTAAGCCAGTCTTGAGTTAATTTTTTTGCCCATTCAGGATTGGTTTTGGCAGCATCGTTGATCCAATTGCCTACACTGTCTTGCACATATTTGTGTGCATCTTCTTTGAGCAGATTCAATAATTTCTCACCCTTTTGTGGATGTTCTTTTAATACCTCGATGTGTTTGCACCACACTCCTCTAGGGCGAGAAATCTCAGATGCAAATCTTCGAATATTGGGCTTATCACTCTTAGCCCAATCAAGCATAAGAGTAAGCCCTACATCAAGATGCTCAATAAATTCATCACGTAAAGCAAGCCAGGCAGTTTCTCTTGCCCCTGGGTTGTGATCATCAGCTAAATCATGCATGAGTGCAAGTTTTTGCTTAAAAGGAATGTTTTCAAAGCAGCCCAATAAAAAGCAACCGTATTCGCGCACCACATCTGAGGGGTGTTGAGTTAAAAATTCAAGTACTTCTTTTTGTTGAGCACTTAATTTTTGGGTGGATGAGTTTTGTAGGCTGGGCTGGGAGGCTAAGAACCGTGCGATAAGCTGAATGTGGTTCCAAGATGATTTGTCTTGGTGTTTATCGAGTGTTTTGTGAAGATTGGGCAGCATGGGTTTTAGCCTTAGGGAAACACTAAAAACAGTTTGGGTGAGGGTTTTGTGGTTGACAGTGAGCAATTCCATGAGGTTTTTGGCCTCGATTAGGCCTTGGTTGATGAGTTCTTGGACTTTTTTTGGGACTTCTGAGGTTTTGCGAGCGCCTTTTCTATTTAAAATTTCGGGTGGAATGTTCATGGTTTAAATTTAATTGTACTTTTGGAATGAAAATTGTGATTAATAATAAAATTGAATTTATGAAAAAATTGTTTTTAGTGTTTGCAGGAGCATCAATAGTGACTTTAAGTGCTTGTGATCAACTGCAACAAATAGGATCTGAAGTGTTGGCCGCCTCTACTACCGGTGGTGGATTGACGACTTCTGAAGTAGCCTCAGGATTAAAAGAAGCCTTGAAAAGAGGAACAGGAAATGCTGTAGGGTCTTTGAGTAAGCCGGGTGGATATTTGAATGATGCGTTGATGAAAATTGCGTTTCCGCCAGAAGCCCAATTTGCAGCAGATAAACTACGTCAACTGGGTATGGGTAGCCTAGTCGATAATTTTGTAGGCTCTTTAAATAAAGCGGCTGAAGGTGCGGCAGTAGAGGCACGCCCAATATTTTTAAATGCCATTACCTCTATGTCTTTTGCAGATGCAATGGGTATTTTAAAGGGTGGAAACGGAGCAGCAACTGAATATTTCAAAGGTAAAACCATGAGTCAGCTTACAGCTGCTTTTGCTCCGAAAATCAATGCGAGCTTAAATAAGAACAATACCACCAAGTATTGGAATGATTTGACTACAGCGTACAATAAAATTCCACTGGTAAATAAAAAGATCAATACTGATCTTGGGGCTTATGCAACTGAAAAAGCATTAGCGGGTTTGTTTACTAAACTTCAAGGAGAAGAGAATAAGATTAGAGAAAACCCAGCAGCTAGAACTTCAGATTTATTAAAGAAGGTTTTTGGAAGCTTGGATAATCAGTAAGCTAAAAAATAGCTTTAGTGAAAAAGGTGTAGCTTTTTAAGCTACACCTTTTTTTATGTCGTTAAACTTTTCTTTATTTCTCAAAATATAAACAAGACTTGCTACTCCAGCTAAAAAGAACACCGTTGAAATAATCTCTGCTTGAGTAATGCCTGAGCCAATATTATACTCGGTATTCACTCTTATTTTTTCAATCCAAAAGCGTTCAAACCCGTTGATGATTAAATAAAGAGCGGTCATCATGCCCGTGAACTTTAAGTGCTTTCGAATACTCCACAAAAATGCAAAAGCCAATACGCCAAAAGCAGCTTCGTATAGGGCTGTTGGCCAAACAGGATTAGGTAATTGGTAGCAGAACTCGCCAACACAATCTTGAATGCGCTCACCTGCTTTAATTACATTATTAGGGTACTGGTATGACCATGCCCAGTCAGGTAAAAAACTCAACCAATCAGGTTTGGGTGCCAGGTTTTCAATGCCCCAATCTCCATCACCAGAGAATTGGCAGCCTAATCTTCCAATGCCATATCCAAGAAATAAAGAGGGAGTAATGGCATCAGAGGCAGCTAACATGTTTAAGCCCTTGCTTTTATTGTAGTATGAAACAAAAAAAGTAGCTACAATTAATCCACCATAAATTGTCAATCCACTAAAAAAAGAATCAATCGAGGTAAACATCGCGGGAATCTCATCTGGGTTTTCAAGCAAGTGAAAAATTTTGGCCCCTAAAATACCACTTAAAGCGGCAATAAAAATCATATTGCCTACATAATGATGTGGGCGTTCAAGGGTGAATTCTTCAGCGTTTTTAGCTTTATTTAACTTGAGTTCTCTTTGAGCTAAAAAGTAACCTATAACAGCGCCTACAAGGCCTGTTATGAAATTTCCTTGGGTAGAGAATAAAAAGCCTCTAATATCTTCAGCATAGGTGCAGGTAGTATCAATAAAAAGGGCACCAAACTTGTGTCCAAATAAGAACCATACAATGATGTTGATCCAATCAAGTGAGCTTTCGGTAATTTGATTTTTTACTTTTTTGGCAGAAAAAATGCCCTGACCTTCTTTACGTTTAAATTCAGAAGCTATAAAATAATAACTGGTGGCAAAAGCAAGTACAACAAAAAAGCCAAAACTTTGTAGTGCTTTAGCAAAACATAGATCTAAACCTGTTAGATCTTTAAGCATGTGATAAATAGTAGGGTACATAAGTTAAAATAAAAATTTACAATCTTCTAATTTATTGAGTTCAACATCGATGAGTTGATTGATTTTTTGCTGGTCAAAAGGGGCATGCACAGATAAATAATTGTCGGTGAACCCTTGCATGAATCCATCATTGTTTTCACCTTCAAACAATACAGTGCGTTTAGCTCCTTGGTTTTTAGCGTAAAAATGTTGTTTCTTCTTCTTTGATAATGCCCTTAATCGTTTGCTGCGATCAGCTCTTATTTTAGGCTCAATCACATGCTCATTTCTAATGGCGGTAGTGTTGTTACGCTCTGAATAAGGAAAGACATGCAAATACGAAATCTCAAGATTCTCTAAGAATTTAAAAGTCTCTTCAAATCTCTCATCAGTTTCTTCAGGATAGCCTACAATAACATCTACTCCAATGCAACAGTTTTTAATGGTTTTGTTAATGTGTGCAATGCGATCAGTATACAATTTTGTGTCATATCTTCTGCGCATCTTAGTCAGTAGGTAGTCATTCCCAGATTGTAATGGAATATGAAAATGTGGCACAAATTTGTTAGAATGGGCCACAAAATTAATGATTTCATTGCTCAATAAGTTGGGTTCAATAGAAGAGATTCTGAATCGATCAATGCCTTCAATTTTATCGAGCTGCTGAATCAATTCAAAAAAAGTCTCATTGGTTGACTTGCCAAAATCACCAATGTTTACACCTGTAAGCACAACTTCTTTCACTTGAGTTTGAGCCACTTTTTTAGCTACTTCAATCGTTTTTTTAATAGAGGCATTTCTCGATGTGCCTCTAGCCAAAGGAATGGTGCAAAAAGAGCAGAAATAATCACAACCATCTTGTACTTTAAAAAAAGAGCGCGTGCGATCTCCAACTGAATAGGCAGGCTCAAAAGTTTTAACTTCAGTGATTTTTGAAGAAACACTTGTGTTTTCTTTTTCTAGGTGCTCAAGAATATTAAATTTTTCAGAAGCTCCGACGACCAAATCTACTCCTTTGATTTTGATGATCTGTTCAGGTTTTAATTGTGCATAACAACCCACAATAACCACTTTAGATTCAGGGCTTCTATTTGAAATAGAACGCACCATCTGCTTACATTTTTTATCGGCGTTTTCAGTCACGCTACAAGTGTTGATCACATACACATCAGCAGACTCTTTAAAGTCAACCAAAGCAAATCCTGCCTTTTCAAATTGTCTTGAAATAGTAGAGGTTTCAGAAAAATTTAGTTTGCAACCAAAAGTATGAAAAGCTACAGAGCGGTTTGGAGTCATACAAATGCTGAATTAGAACTTCGCTTTTGTACGTTTTTTCTTACGCTTAGAAGAAATGTACTTATACCTTTTCTTGTGAGGATTAAATTTCTTGTTTTTATATTCCCCTTTAATCACCTTGCTTAAGGTAAAGTTTGCAAAAAAGTAACCGTCTTGATCTGTAGGGTCTCCTCTTCCTGAAGGGTACTTATAGTTATTTGGATGTGGAATATCTGGGTCAATACTGTTTGAAGGCCTAGAAATCAAAGCTTTTTGAATAGCAGACAGCCCTGTGGTATCGATATAAGAATCACTTACATCATCTAGATAATCAGTAAATGTAAAGACATGACCCACTTCAAAGCCTAAGCGCATTTGCTTATTAAATGTGTAGTTGATTCCTACAGCGAAAATCAAATGCGGCTGAATTTTTGAATAAGCTTTACCTTCAAGTTGAAGGGGTTGTAATGCTACCCAGTCACCTTGGTACAAAGCTTTAGGATTGTGATAGAAAACTCCGCCACCACCAGCAACGTACAAATTCATATTGGTTTCATAAGAGCCTGTATTGCCTACATCAAAATCAGAGTGAAAGACATACTCACCTCTCAAGTCAAGTTGAAAAACATCATTTCTAAAACTCAAGTTTCTGCCTACACGAGCAGGATTCAAAGATAAACTGTCTGCTCCTTGAAGCCTAAGTGCTTTCAAATCAGCTCTTACATACACGTTATCATAAAGTCTTCTTCTGTAGAAAAAACCTAAGTTCCATCTTGACTGATCGATTTTTAAATCAATTAGCCAAGGTTGGGCAACTTTCTCTTTACCACCAATGTCACCAAGATAAGAGACCGCTCCCAGTGAAAATCCGTATTCGTTATCGTACTGTGCTTGTAAAGAGTTTGTTATTAAAAGCAAAAACAATCCAACCATGAAAAATGAACTGCAAATGCCTGATATTTTTATTTTAAGTGCTTTGATAACAAAGCAATATTAGATTATTTTTATGGAAATAAAAAAACAAAAGATGCCAAATTTTAAGAACCCAATATGTGATCTTTTTAAGATTGATTATCCTATTATTCAGGCAGGAATGGTTTGGTGTAGTCCCTGGCAATTGGCCAGTGCCGTTTCAAATGCAGGTGGTTTAGGTGTTATTGGAGCAGGCTCAATGTATCCTGAGGTTCTCAAAGAACACCTTGTAAAATGTAAGGCAGCTACATCTAAGCCTTTTGCAGTGAACTTACCTTTACTTTATCCCGATATTGATAAACATATAGATTTGATTCTTGAGCATGAGGTGCCCATTGTGTTTACCTCAGCAGGTAATCCAAAAACATGGACCTCTCATCTTAAAAGTCATGGCATTACTGTGGTGCATGTTGTCTCAAGTTTGAAGTTTGCATTAAAATCTCAGGCTGCAGGGGTTGATGCCATTGTTGCAGAAGGATTTGAAGCAGGAGGACACAATGGTATTGATGAAACAACCACTATGTGCTTGATTCCATCCATTAAAAAACACATCAATCTGCCTTTAATTGCAGCGGGTGGAATTGCTGATGGAGCATCTATGTTAGCAGCCTTTGCTTTGGGGGCTGATGCAGTTCAAATTGGCTCTAGATTTGTGATGAGTGAAGAATCTTCTGCGCACATTAATTTTCAAAAAGCCATTCAAGATGCTACTGAAGGTCAAACCAAATTGACTTTAAAAGAACTTACGCCAGTGAGGCTGCTGAAAAACCAATTTTACGATCAAATACAAAAGGCCTACGCATCTTGTGCAACAGATCATGAGCTTAAAGAATTACTGGCTAGAGGAAGAGCAAAAAAAGGAATGTTTCAAGGAGATTTAAATGAAGGAGAGCTAGAGATTGGTCAAGTTTCAGCATTTTTAGATGAAGTATTGCCTGCTAAAACTATTTTTAATCGTATTGTTGAGCAGTACAATGAAACTCTTGTCAGCCTAAAAGCTTTGAAATGATTGAATTTAAAAAATATGCACTTGACAATGGCCTGACGGTAATTTTGCACAAAGATGCATCTACGCCAATAGTTGCGGTCAACACCTTATACAAGGTAGGTGCTAGAAATGAGCAAGAACATAAAACAGGATTTGCTCATTTATTTGAGCATTTAATGTTTGGTGGATCAAAAAACATTGAAAATTATGATGGTGTTTTGCAAAATGCAGGTGGAGAAAACAATGCCTTTACCAACAATGACATTACAAACTACTACATTACTCTACCCAAAGAAAATTTAGAAACCGCACTTTGGTTAGAGTCAGACCGTATGTTAGAACTGGCTTTTACTCCAAAATCTCTAGAAGTACAAAGAAAAGTTGTCATTGAAGAGTTCAAGCAAAGGTATCTGAATCAGCCCTACGGTGATTTGTGGCTCAAGTTAAGGCCTTTGGCATATACGAAGCATCCATACAAATGGCCAACAATTGGTAAAGAGATAGCTCATATTGAGCAAGC
>JAHDHZ010000052.1:0-9644 GCA_020631045.1 Flavobacteriales bacterium
AACGCCTTAGTCCTCAGGGATTACAGATCCCTTGTTCTACAATGATTAAAATGAAAAGCTAAAACACTGACGTGTTTCTGCTTTTTTGCTTCTAAGAATTTGCTTAAGGCTGAACGCCTTAGACAAATTCTTAGAAGCAAAAAAGCCCCAAAATCATCGATTTTGAGGCTTTTCATTCCCAGCGGAGAGAGAGGGATTCGAACCCCCGGTCCCGTGAAGGACAATGGTTTTCAAGACCACCGCATTCGACCACTCTGCCATCTCTCCGCGACAAAAATAATAAAAAATTGATCACATGTTTATCCAATCGATATCTTTTTTTAGAAGCCCCAAGGTTTTTGATTCTTCTGAGCCTGCTTTAGTCTGAACATTATAATGCCAACGCGCTTGTTGAGGCAAACTCATCAAAATAGACTCAATTCTCCCGTCTGTGTCTAAACCAAACTTTGTGCCCTTATCGTAGACTAAATTGAATTCAACATAACGCCCACGCCTCAAACCCTGCCATGTCTTTTGCTCTTCACTAAACGACTTGTCTTTATTTAACTCAACCAAATGACTGTAGGTAGGCACAAATGCCTGGCCAACATCTTTTACAAATTCAAAACGTTGGTTTTTAGTGAATCCATCTGCATCGTTTAATCTATCAAAAAAGATTCCTCCAACACCTCTGGTTTCTTTTCGATGCTTGATGTAAAAGTAATCATCGGCCCACTTTTTAAATTTTGTATAGTAAGCAGTACTGTGTTTGTCGCAAGCATTTTTCAAAGACTGATGAAAAAATCGTGCTTGATCTTCATAAATGTAGTGTGGAGTAAGATCTATTCCACCCCCAAACCAATAAGTCTCAGATTCAATCTCAAAATACCTAGTGTTCATATGAATGATGGGCACATGTACATTTTGCGGATGCATAACAATAGAAATTCCACACGCATAAAACTGATCTTTTTCAACGCCCAAGGCTTTTTTAATGTTTGCTGGCAACTTTCCGTGAACAGCAGAGAAATTCACTCCACCCTTTTCAAAAACTTTACCGTTTTGAATGATTCTGGTGCGACCACCTCCGCCCTGAGGTCGTTGCCAAAGGTCTTCATGAAATTTGCTCTTGCCATCAATGCCTTCTAAAGCCGAACAAATTTGATCTTGTAGATCTTTAAAAAAGCCTTCAATTTGATTTTTATTTACTTGCATTGTTGTACTTTAGTTATATGCACTTGCAAAGATAAGCGCTTCATGTCAATCATTACATTAACTACTGATTTAGGTTTAAAAGATTTTACGCTTAGTGCGATCAAAGGGTCTATTTATTCGCTTTACAAAGAAGCGACCATCGTTGATGTAAGTCATTTGGTGCCAAAATTTAACATTATTCAGGCAGGCTTCATCTTAAAAAATGCTTACAAACATTTTCCTAAAAAAAGCATACACATCATCGGAGTGTTGCCTTATGAAACTGCTCAAAACAGACATGTAGTCATTCAGTATGATGACCACTATTTTATTGGCAATGACAATGGCGTATTTTCAATAATTTTTGATGACAAGCCCACTCAAATTATTGAGCTTGACTTAAAAAACATCACTTCAAACAACGCTTTTTTAAAGCCCACTAAAGATATCTTTGTGCATGCCGCTTGTCACATCGCTAAAGGCGGAACCATCGAAATGCTTGGCAGAAAAAAAGCAGACTACAACCAGCGCACTACCTTTAAAGCACAAACCAGTGAGTACAATATAAGAGGTAGTATTATTTATATTGACAACTTTGGCAATGCCATTACCAACATTCCTGAACTCTTATTTAAAGAAGTTGCTAGAGGTAGAGATTTTACGATCTCTTTTAGGGTTCCGGGTTACGACATCAAAACCATTCGAAAAAGTTATTCTGAGGTTGCTCCTGCTGAAAGATTGGCTATTTTTGGCCCTACGGGCTTTCTAGAGATTGCTATAAATCTTGGCAATGCCTCACAATTGTTAGGCCTTTCTGAAAATGACATTGTAAACATTAGTTTTAGCTAATTTAGTATGATTACGAGAATTGTAAAGCTCTACATCAAAGAAGAACACGCAGAGACCTTTGAAGAAATTTTCAAAAAAAATCAGGCTAAAATACTTGCATTTGATGGATGTCAAAACGTTGAGTTATTTAAAGATACGCACAAAGCATTTTATACTACTATTTCAATGTGGAGCTCTACTCAAAAGCTAGATCACTACCGATCATCAGCATTTTTTGCCAGCATATGGCCCAAAACAAAGACACTGTTCTATCAAAAACCTGAGGCCTTTTCACTAAATCATATTTCATAAAACACTATTTTGGGAAGAATTTTAGCACTAGATTACGGTCATAAACGAGTCGGAATAGCTGTAACAGACCCCAATCAAATTATAGCCTCTGCCCTAGAGACAGTTGAAGCTCAACATATATTCTCTTACCTAAAAACATATCTTGAAACACAAAAAGTCGATAAAATCGTTTTAGGCCATCCACTTGATTTAAAAGGTGGAAAATCTAACACAACAATAATGGTTGAAGAATTTAAAACAAAACTTAAAAGCATTACTAGTTTACCTGTTATTTTGTACGATGAACGATTTAGTTCGAAAATGGCTGAATTTACTATTCAAAGTAGTGGTTTAAAAAAGTCTAAAAGACAAGAAAAATCAAATATCGATAAAATCAGTGCCTGCATCATTTTGCAAGGTTATTTAAATTCTAATCACAATCGTTTAAATTTGTAGGCATGATTCTACCCATTGTAGCTTACGGCACACCAGTACTTAAAAAAAAAGCAGAGGCAATTTCTAAAGACTATCCCGGACTTAAAGATCTTCTCTCTGACATGCAAGAAACAATGCAAAATGCTCAAGGGGTTGGGCTGGCAGCTCCACAAATTGGTAAATCTATTCGATTGTTTTTAGTTGATGCCTCTGCGTTTGCAGAGGATGACGAAAAAGGAGAGTATCAACACTTGAAAGACTTCAAAAAAACGTTTATCAATCCAACCATTATCAAAGAAGAAGGAGAAAAATGGGGCTATGAAGAAGGATGCTTAAGCATTCCCACAATAAGAGCAGAAGTGCAAAGACACGAACATGTTAAAATTGAATATTACGATGAGCATTTCAAAAAACATACCGAAGAATATGACGGCATTGCTGCCAGAATTATTCAACATGAGTATGACCATATTGAAGGAGTGCTGTTTACCGACTATTTAAGTCCTTTAAAAAAGAAGTTTTTAAAGAAAAAGCTCAACAATGTTTCTACCGGAAGAATCAACGTAGGGTATAAAATGAAATTTCCAAAAAGATGAAAAAATTTACTATTGTTTGCCTGATCTCATTTATTTGGGGTGGATGTATGAATACTTCTGAAAATGAAAAAAATAAAATCATTCAAGAAATTCAGGCGCTTGAAAAAAGAGCCTTTCAACCAAACAGCACATTTGATTTAACATTAGCTGATTCATTGATTAAAAAATACAGCGTCTTCGCAAGCAATTATACCAATGATTCTCTCGCAGCTGAATACACTTTTAAACAAGCAGAAATTTTTGTTGCCAAAAGGTCTTACAAATCAGCTATTCAAACACTTGAAAAGCTCAAAAAAGATTTTCCTGATTTTAAAAAAAATCCTGAATCGGCATTTATGATTGCTTTTATATACGACGAGCATTTAAAACTCAAAGACAAAGCCTCAGTAGCCTATCAAAATATGGCCAATGACTATCCTGATCACCCTTTGGCTGAAAATGCATTGATTCAAAAAGAAAATCTTAAATACTCTAATCAAGAATTGATTGAAATGTTCAAAAACAAAGCACCACTCAACCAATGAAAAACTTTGTCTTCTTAGGCGTATTTATTTTGTTCTTATTGAGCTCTTGCTTTCAAACTCAAAAGCCATGTACATACGAAAAAGTTTATTTTAAGGCTAAAGTAGCCAAAATAGACACCCTTGAACAGCTGGCCACAGACACTACCTTTGATGTATTGTTAAGTTTCAATAACTCATATCTTTACAAGCAATTACAATCTTTAAGCAAAATCAAAGAAATCAAAATAGATAACGCTTTTCTAAAGCGCAACAAGATCTCTAAAGGAAAGGTATTTACCGGAATTGTAAGCCAAACTGATGAGAAGCATTGCCCTAGTTTCTATGTAAGCTTTGATCAAAAACTAAAGTAAACCCACTCTGTTGATTCGATTGATAGGAATGATTGTTCCGTTTTTCAATGAAATATAGTTCTGACCAACCATCCAAATGGTTGTTTCAACACATTTAGAACCAATGTCATCTTGAAAGAATATTTTCACCTTTTGCTTGTAATTATTGCCAAGCATCATGGCTAATTTTAAATTTAACAATCTATTAGTGATTTCTTTCTGAGAACTTAATACCTCTAGCTCAGGAAAACTAAACGAAGGTATGAGGTCTTTATCTACTACAAAAGGTTGGTGGGTTTGAACATTTACCATAGGCTAACTAATTAAGGCTTTCTATTCGTCTACGTACAAACCCTCAAAAAAGTTACACCTTATTGAAAGAAACTTTTTGAATTTTAATGTATCTGCCTTACGAAAGTGTATTCAGAAATAATTTGTTGAAATTCTTGCAATTCAAAGAACTCAACTTGCTCTCCTGAACAATCAAAAAGTTCATACACTTTTACCCCATCAATCAAGTCATAATAATTCATGAGGTAAAACACATTTCCTTGCTTCTCATACATATCAGTAGAAATGTATTCAAAGGTTATCGAATAATCAATTTCAGCTTGATGTTTGTCAATTTCTTGTGTCAACCAACTTTTTGAAAAGTCATAGTTTTTTGAACAAACTCCTGAAGTCTTCTCACACCCTTGATTTGAAAGGATGAGTGCTACAAGACAAATTGAAAGAATACTATAAAAACGCTTCATTTAGAACTATTTTTATGCAAATTTAAAATGCATAAAAACATAAGTCAAGAATAATTTTATGGGCAGAGGTCTATTTAAAACTCAAAACTGCTTTGCTGGGCAACTTTTCTTAAATTAATCAACGCATAACGCATTCTCCCTAAAGCGGTATTGATACTGATCTCTTTTTCTTCAGCGATCTCTTTAAAAGAAAGTCCTCTGTAATGCCTCATATAAACAATTTCTCTTTGATCAGAAGGCAACGTAGATAGTATAGCATTGACCTCAGATTTTTTTTGGTCATCTATCAATTGCTCTTCTCGATTCATTGACTGTTCTTGAATGACATCCATAATTGAAAAATCACCATAACATGTTTCTTTAAGCATACTTTTCTTGCGCTTTCTTAAAAAATCAATACTCAAGTTATGGGCAATTCTCATAACCCAAGGCATAAATTTACCTTGTTCATTGTACTTTCCAGTTTTAAGCTTATCAACTACTTTAATGAACGTCTCTTGAAAGACATCATTGGCCAAATCTGCATCTTTTAAAATATTATAAATGTGACCAAATACCTTTGCCTTACTTCTATGAATTAACTCTTCTAGAGCAGATTCTTTGCCTAGCAAATACTGAGAAACTAATAACTGATCTGTGATCTGTAAAGCCTTTGTACGCATACCTTTTGTGTTTTGAAAATTAAAAAGGGTAAACGTTTATTCTATAGGCTTATTTTGTTTAGAAGTTTAATTTATTAACGCAAGACAAAAATGATTTATTGTCTTACCTTTAAACAAATATAATAAAAGTTGCTTCTCTTGTCAACTCTATGGCTACCAAGACAGAAAAAATAGACACCAAAACACACATCAACATTAAAGGTGCCAACATGCACAACTTAAAAAATGTCAATGTTGCTTTACCAAAAAATAAACTGATTGTTGTTACCGGAGTTTCAGGCTCAGGAAAATCTTCACTAGCCATAGACACCCTTTATGCTGAAGGGCAAAGAAGGTATATTGAATCGCTCTCTGCTTATGTTAGGCAGTTTATGGGCAAACTGCAAAAACCAGATGTCTACAGTATTGAGGGCATTACTCCTGCCGTTGCAATTACCCAAAAGGTGAGCACTTCAAATCCAAGATCAACCATAGGTACAACAACTGAAATTTATGACTTTTTAAAATTGCTTTTCACACGAGTTGGCAAAACGTTTTCTCCCATTTCTGGCAAACAAGTAAAAAGAGACACCCCTGAATCAATTTTAGAAGATATTTTAAAGATCAACACCAAAGAACACATCTATTTGATGATCAATGTTCAAGTTGATAAAAATCAAACAGCCTTAGAGTGTTTAAAAGATTTGCATGCCGCTGGTTTTACAAGAGTTGAAATTAAAGATGAGATTCAACGCATTGATACGCTCATTGAATTTGATGTTGATTATCAATTCAGCGACATTGACCTAGTGATTGATCGATTCAAAAATGAGGCTTCAGATGAAAACCAAAACCGAATTTTAGATTCTATTCAAACTGCTTTTTCTCAAGGCGGGGGCAGTTGTTTTATTAAATACGATGACCAAGTAAAACAATTTAGCAATCAATTTTCTTTAGACGGCATCAACTTTGATGAGCCTACTTTAAATTTTTTTAGCTTCAATAACCCCTTAGGGGCTTGTAAAAAATGTCAAGGCTTTGGCAACATCATTGACATTGACCCCTCATTAGTGATTCTAAACGACCAACTTTCTGTAAAGGATGGTGCCGTTGAGTGTTGGAAAGGTGAGAAAATGTCTTTCTACAAAGATCAATTTATTGCACAAGCTCAAAATTTTGGATTTCCTATTTTCAGATCTTACAGTGAGCTCAATGAGCAAGAAAAAGAACTACTTTGGTATGGCAATGATCAAGTAGAAGGCATCTATGACTTCTTTGAAATGGTCAAAACCAATACCTACAAAATTCAATATAGGGTCATGCTCTCTCGCTATCGCGGAAAAACTGTTTGCCCAGAATGTAAAGGGTCAAGGCTGCGCAAAGAGACGCAGTTTGTTAAAATCAATGGCTTTCATATTGGTGAGCTTATCACCAAACCCGTCAAAGAGCTAAGAGAAATTTTTAGTAGCCTTAAACTCTCTAAACACGATCAAAAAATTGCAGACCGTCTTTTACTTGAAATCAATACAAGGCTGCAGTACATTGACCATGTTGGATTAAACTATTTAAGCTTAGATCGATCAGCTGCAAGCCTTTCTGGCGGAGAATCGCAACGCATCAACTTGGCCACCTCACTTTCAAGCAGTCTTGTAGGCAGCACTTATGTACTTGATGAACCCAGCATTGGCCTGCACAGCAAAGATTCTGAAAAACTCATTGCAGTTTTAGAATCTCTACGAGACACAGGCAACACCGTTGTGGTTGTTGAACATGACGAAGACATCATGCGAAAAGCAGATTTGATCATTGATATGGGACCTGAAGCGGGCAATTTGGGCGGAGAAATTGTAGCTATGGGTACCATTGATGAGATTGCTGTCCAAAAGAAAAGCCTTACAGCTCAATACCTTAATAAAGACATTGTAATTCAAGTACCCCACTCTAGAAGGGCTAGTAAGCACTTTATTGAGATAAAGGGTGCTGCTGCAAACAATTTAAAAAACATTGATGTACGCTTTCCGCTCAATAATCTTGTTGCTGTTACAGGTGTATCTGGCTCAGGCAAGTCGAGTTTAATCAAAAAAATTGTCTTTCCAGGACTTAAAAAACTCTTGAACGACCCTATCGGATCGGTTGGAGCACACAAAGAAATTACTGGAGATGTCTCACAAATTGATACTGTAGAATTTATTGATCAAAACCCCATTGGTAAATCTTCTCGCTCAAACCCTGCAACTTATCTGAAAATCTATGACGACATTCGTCAACTGTACAGCAACTTAAGTCTCTCTAAATTAAGAGGATACAAAAGCGCACACTTTTCTTTCAATACTGATGGAGGGCGATGTGAAAAATGCAAAGGTGAAGGCTCAATAACCATTGAAATGCAATTTATGGCAGATGTGACCTTGCCATGTAGTGCGTGTGATTCAAAAAAATTCAAAGAAGAAATTTTAGAGGTGAAATACCATCAAAAAAGTATTTTTGATATTTTAGACACCACAATTAATGAAGCTATTTTATTTTTCAAAACTCAAGAAAAGACTGAGCAAACACCCACATTAAAAAAGAGCCTTCAAAAAATTGTAGAAAAGCTCTTACCCTTACAAAAAGTGGGCTTAGGTTATGTTCAGCTCGGGCAATCGTCGAGTACGCTTTCGGGTGGAGAGGCCCAAAGGGTAAAACTGGCCAGTTTTTTATTGGAAACTGCTCAAAAAAAGAAGACGCTCTTTATTTTTGATGAGCCCACCACAGGATTGCATTTTCATGATGTAGCCAAGCTCTTAACTGCCTTTGATGAACTCATCAAAAAAGGACACTCCATTTTGCTGATTGAGCATCATTTAGATGTCATTAAATGTGCTGATTATGTAATTGATCTTGGTCTTGAGGGCGGAACAAACGGCGGGCAACTGATTTTTGAAGGAACTCCTGAAGAGTTGGTAGAAAGTGGTTTGGGGCACACCTCTAAGTACCTGAAAGAAAAGCTCTAATTTCTTCTTGTATCTGATTAAGAAACTGTATCTTTTTTCTGAAAATAGTACGGTTTTATGAACAATACACAGAAAAAAGCACTCAAGGGCATTGGTTTTGTATTTCTATTACTTAGCACATTTTTAGATCTGCGAGCTCAAATTGTTCCTCCATTTATCAATTACCAGGCTGTCTTAAGAAATGACCAAGGCCAAATTATCGCAGACTCCAACCTAACAGTCGAGGCTAAAATATTTGAAAACAATACTGAAGTTTTCAGTGAAATTCATGAGGTTACATCAAATGCTTTTGGATTAATTCACTTTAACATTGGTTCAGGCATTAACAATTCACCTGCTTCTAGCTCTGTTCAAACCTACGACACACTTTCTGGCTTTCCGTTTCAAAATACAAGCTTTTTCTTTCAATTGTTTATTGATGGAAGCCCCGTAGGCAACAAAGAACAATTTATCAGTGTACCTTACGCATTTTATGCAGACCAAGCTCAAAGAGCTGACAGAGCAGATTTGGCAGATTCTTTAGTTGGGGGAGACAAAGACGACCAGCAGCTCTTTATTGATACTACTGACAGTCAAGTTATTAAAATTGGAATCAGCAATGGTGGTAGTGTAACTTTTTCAAGACTAGGTAGTCAAGGTTTGACAGGATCAGACGGACAAAACGGGATAGATGGGCAGCCTGGCGCATCTGCATTTGAAGTTTGGGTAGCACAAGGCAATCCAAATGACATAAACATTTTTTTTGACAGTCTCAAGGGAGCTAAAGGAGATCAAGGAGATCCCGGGATTACTGGCACAACTGGCAGCGATGGCAAATCGGCTTTTCAAGTTTGGCAAGATTCTACTGGAAACAACAATTTTTCAGCATTCCTAGACAGCATTAGAGGACCTCAAGGCAATAATGGATTAAATGGAATTGACGGCCAAGACGGCATTGGCCTTGACAGTATCTTTTTAAATAATTCAAATGATATTTTTTATATCAACTCATCACAAGACACTTTGTATGCAGGAACCATCACACTGCCATCAACCCCAGTTAATTGGCTAGATATAAATAACAGGCCTGCAGGACTAGA
>JAHDHZ010000052.1:9744-12240 GCA_020631045.1 Flavobacteriales bacterium
CTTTCTCAATCTGCAAATAAAATCGACCTCTCTATTTACAAAGACAACACTGACAACCAACAAATTACAAACTTCTCAATAGCAGGAAACGATCTCGTGCTTGAGCTAGAAAACAACAGCCCTAGCTCTGTTGACATCAGCTCTTTAATCAACACAACACCACCTACAACCCTAGACTGGGACAGCCTCACCAACATCCCTGCTGACATCGCTGATGGAGATTCTGTTTTAACTGAAGCTACTGTTGATGCTTTTGTAAGTAACAATGGATTTTTGACCATTGAACAAGATAGCAGCATTACCAACGAAATTCAAAACCTATCTCTAAGCTCAGACTCACTTGCACTTTCTCAATCTGCAAATAAAATCGACCTCTCTATTTACAAAGACAACACTGACAACCAACAAATTACAAACTTCTCAATAGCAGGAAACGATCTCGTGCTTGAGCTAGAAAACAACAGCCCTAGCTCTGTTGACATCAGCTCTTTAATCAACACAACACCACCTACAACCCTAGACTGGGACAGCCTCACCAACATCCCTGCTGACATCGCTGATGGAGATTCTGTTTTAACTGAAGCTACTGTTGATGCTTTTGTAAGTAACAATGGATTTTTGACCATTGAACAAGATAGTAGCATTACCAACGAAATTCAAACACTCTCACTCTCAAATGACTCGTTAATTTTAAGTAATCCTTCTGGTAATGCTGATACTGTTGATTTAAGTGGTTATATAAACAACCCCGACACAAGTTCAGTTATTGCTGATCAAGATAATGATACCAGAGTCATAGTTGAAAATGGAGCAGATACAGATAAAATTGAATTTCAGTTAGACAATGGTACTTCAGCTCAAACCTACATTCAATTTATTGATTCAGGGCGCATTGAAATTTTACATCCTCGTTCAAATATTTATATAGGTGACCAAGCAGGCCTTAACAACAATACAGGAACAGAAAATATAGCTATAGGCAACTCTGCGGGAAAAAACAACAACGGATCAGGCAATCTATTCATTGGTCATAATGCTGCTGAAAGCCAATTCAATGATCGAAATAATCTTCTTGTAATTCACAATCAAGACAGCGATTCATTAGAATCTCTAGTTTACGGTGAATTTGACAACAAACTGCTTAGAATCAACACTGACAGTACTTATTTAAAAGGAAGCCTAACTCTAGGACAATTTCCAGGAAAATATGATGAGCCTTCTACTAAACCATACATGCTTTGGGTGGATGGCGATCCAGGTTACAATCAGTACAAAATAGATACTATTCATTTTGACTCAATGGTTAGTTACATCAAAGAAGATTTAATTGAACAATGCCCTATGGGTATGTTTGCGATGGATAATGCTACTTGCATTGATTCAACAGTGTATAACATTGATAACGACTTAATGAGTTTTGTTACTGGAGAGGCCTTAGATTACTTTCAAGCCAATTCATTTTGTAGAAATATTCAAAAAAGATTGTGCTCAATTGAAGAAATCCACTACGCTTCAGAAATCATCACAACAGACAATATCATTCCTTTACAAATAGCTCCAGGGTCTCCCGGAGAATGGTGTTCAAATTGGGGCATGTCATCTGTACAGACCATTAAAGATGTTGATACAGGGCCAACTGTTATTTTAGAAATTGCTGCTGACCCGTATACAAATTTGAATCCTTTCAGGTGTTGCTTTGATAGAAAATAGAGTCTTAGAAACTATTTCTTAAAGCTTTACAAATAAATACAGAAGCGTAAAGAAAACAATGATTGACACAATCATTGTAAGGGCCATATTTTGGTAATTTAATTTGATGTACTTGGCATCTCTTCTGTAGGCAAAAATGGCTAAGACAAAAAAGCTAAGTGCAAAACACACAGCAAAAACAATCCTTCCGACAGGAAAACTAAGCGCTAAAATCATGAGACAAATTTAAGAAACTGTTTTTTGATTATGGTAAGAGTCGATGGCAGAAAAAAGAGTAGAAAAACATACAGTTCAAAAAATTGTAAATTCATTATAAAATTGCTCAACAAATGAAATAAGAAAATGAATAGCGCATACCATTTATCTAAACGCTTGGTAAAAAATCCACCAAAAAACGAAAGCTGAGCCAACATCAAGAAAATCCAAAAAAAACACGCTAAAGAAACATGCTCTATCAAATAAGAAGCTAAAAAAGTTGGTTGAAGGCTGTAAAACTGACCTTCTAAAAGCTTAGAAAAATAATCATACTGTAAAAATTCAAGTCTAAAGAGTTTGTACATTCCGCTAGAGGCATAGACAAAAAGGGCATAATAGCGCACAGCTTCAAACAACAAATCAAAATACTGAGTTTTAAATAACAAAGGAACAAAGGCAAAAATGATTGCAACCATAGAATGTCCATGATGCATAAACACTGAATGAAAACTTATGTAATAAATACTAAAAGCAACAACCCCTAAAAAGGCGAAAAACCTGCTAGAAAAAAATAGCAGAGCCAGCGTGCTT
>JAHDHZ010000010.1:0-9067 GCA_020631045.1 Flavobacteriales bacterium
GCACCATATCACGAATCACTTGAGATTTTCTATTTCTTCTTGGTCTAATCTGCATGCTTTAGAGGTTTGGAGTTCTTCCACCATCTACCACCAAGTTGGTTCCTGTAATATAGCTGGCTTGGGCAGATGCTAAAAAACAAATTGCACTTGCTGTTTCTCTGGGCTCCGCAAATCTACCCATCGGAATTTCACCTTGCATTTGCTGTTCAATTTCATGAACAGACAGCCCTGTTTTTTGCGCTTTATTTTCAATGATTTCACGTAAGCGATCGGTATTGGTAGCTCCGGGCAAGATATTGTTGACTGTAATGTTTTCACTAGCAATTTCTGAGGCCAAAGTCTTTGACCAATTACCCACGGCTGCTCTAATGGTATTGCTTACCCCAAGACCTTGCAAGGGGGCTTTAACAGAGGTTGAAATCACATTGATGATTCTGCCCCACTTATTGGCTTTCATATTTGGCAAAAGTGCTGAAGTAATGATTTGAGCGGCAATTAAATGTTGATTGAAAGCCCTCAGAAATTGTTCAGGCATTGCCGTTTGAATGGGTCCTGCTGGGGGGCCTCCTGTATTGTTAATCAAAATATCAATGTTGTATTGATCGGTAATTTTTTTCAGGGTGGATGTCAGCCCACTGTGATCTAATAAATCAACTGAAATACTTGCGTGTTGTTGACCTAGATCAGTTGATAGCTGATTTTGCACCTGCTCTAAGCCTTTGATGTTTCTAGCTGCGAGAAGCACATGTGCTCCTGACTCAGCCAATTGAATGGCAGTGGCTTTACCAATGCCTTTGCTGGCTCCAAACACAAGGGCTGTTTTATCTTTTAAAGAAATTTGCACAAGAGTATATTTTTGCTTTACAAAGTTAGCTATATTAGAGTTTAAATTCTTTAGAATGTCCATTAAAAGACCTTTTAATTTCAAAAAGTGGATCGACGAACACCGCCATTTACTAAAACCTCCAGTGGGCAACAAACAAGTCTATGAAGATGCTGAGTTTATTGTTATGGTGGTCGGAGGGCCCAATGCCAGAAAAGATTACCACTACAACGAATCAGAAGAGTTTTTCTATCAACTAGAAGGCAATATCATCGTTAAGATTCAAGAAAATGAAAAGGCAGTTGAAGTGCCTATTCAAGAAGGAGAAATCTTTTTATTGCCCCCAAAAGTACCACACTCACCCATTCGTTCTGAAGGCTCTATTGGTCTTGTCATTGAACGTAAACGAAGAGCAGGTGAGGAAGATGGCTTGCTATGGTTTTGCGATCAGTGCAACACCAAACTTTATGAAGAGTATTTTGAACTAAAAAGCATTGAAAAAGACTTTTTGCCTGTGTTCAAAACCTTTTACAACAATAAAACAAATAGAACGTGTAAGCATTGTGGGCATGTGATGCCTACTGATGATCGATTTACTGATTAAGATTAGCATTATGAAAGACACTATTATTGAAAAACTGATAGCGCAAGAAGCTCAAAGACAAACCGAAGGCATAGAGTTGATTGCCTCTGAAAACTATGTGAGTAAAGATGTGTTAGAGTCGATGGGTTCTATACTCACCAACAAGTACGCCGAAGGATTGCCTGAAAAACGTTACTACGGAGGGTGTGAAATCGTTGATGAAATTGAGCAATTGGCCATTGACAGGCTCAAAGAATTGTTTGGCGCGCAGTGGGCCAATGTGCAACCCCATTCTGGAGCGCAGGCCAATGCAGCGGTAATGCTTGCTGCTTTAAAACCAGGTGACACCATCTTAGGCTTTGACCTTTCACACGGCGGACACCTCACGCACGGATCACCCGTAAATTTTTCAGGTAAAATCTACCGCCCTACCTTTTATGGAGTTTCTCGTGAAACGGGGCTAATTGACTATGAAGCCTTCAAGCAAACGGCCTTAAAAGAACAACCAAAACTAATTATTGCAGGGGCTTCTTCTTACTCAAGAGATTGGGATTATGCCTTTATGCGAGGGGTAGCTGATGAAATTGGCGCAATGCTTATGGCTGATATTTCGCATCCTGCAGGGTTGATCGCGACGGGGCTTTTGAAAGACCCTTTACAACATTGCCATTGGGTGACTTCAACTACGCACAAGACCTTGAGGGGTCCACGGGGGGGCATTATTATGGTGGGTGAAAATGGTCCTAACCCCATGGGCCTAAAAACATCTAAAGGCTTAACCAAGCGTACCGGAACCGTACTTGATTCAGCTGTTTTTCCGGGCACTCAAGGCGGGCCTTTAGAGCATGTGATTGCTGCCAAAGCCGTTGCTTTTGGAGAAGCCCTCAAGTCTGAGTTTAAAACCTATATGCAACAAGTAAAAGTAAATGCCGCTAAAATGGCGCAATGCTTTGTTGATCGAGGCTATGGAGTGATTTCTGGTGGAACCGACAATCACTGTATGTTAATTGATCTGAGAAACAAAAATGTGACAGGCAAAGATGCAGAAATCACTTTGGGCAAAGCTGACATAACGGTAAACAAAAACATGGTGCCCTTTGATGAGAAATCTCCTATGGTTACCTCTGGTATGCGTCTTGGTACTCCAGCCATTACAACAAGAGGCATTAAAGAACATGATATTGAGCATATTGTAGAGTTAATCGATAAGGTATTGTCAAATACTGATAGTACATCTGTCATTTCAGAGACCAAAAAACAAGTACATGACCTCATGTCAGACCTCCCCTTATTCGCCTAAATCATCGACTGACTCAACCCACACCTACGGCTAAAAAGCATTAAAACGCTTTTTAGCCCCCCTTCAACCCCATTTTTACCCCATTCAACTTTTTGAATTTGTAAACTCCATTAAAATCAAACAACTTTGAGTCATAAAATTTCAACATGACACGCATATTCATCACTCTGCTTTGTTTGATACACATCAACGGCTTTACTCAAGAACTCACCTCAGTCATTCGAGGTACCATCACAGATAAGCAATCAGGCTTCACCTTACCTGGAGTAAATGTTATTGTCACTTCTACCGACCCTATCATTGGAGCAACTACTGATATAGATGGCCGTTTTAGGCTTGAAGAGGTTCCCGTAGGCAGGCACACCATTAAAGTTTCTTTTATTGGCTATGAATCAATCACACTTTCTAATTTAATGCTCAATTCTGCCAAAGAATTAGAAGTAAATGCGCAAATTGAAGAATCCATCACAGAACTCAAAGAGGTTGTTGTCACTGCCCAGCAAGACAAAAAATCTACGATCAATGAGATGTCTTCTGTAAGTGCACGCACTTTTTCAATTGAAGAGGCTGCTCGTTATTCAGGGGCTTTGCAAGACCCCTCTCGTATGGCACAAAATTTTGCCGGAGTGAGTGGTGCGAGCGATGATCGAAATGACATCATCATTAGAGGAAATTCTCCTACAGGCGTATTGTGGCGCTTAGAAGGCATAGATATTCCTAGCCCCAACCACTTTTCTACCGTAGGCACCACCGGAGGGCCTGTAAGCATGCTCAACATCAACAATTTAAGCAACTCTGACTTTGCTACTAGTGCTTTTGCAGCAGAATACGGAAATGCTTTGGCAGGCGTATTTGACTTAAACTTAAGAAATGGCAACAACGACAAAAGAGAATATCTGGGCCAGGTAGGCTTTAACGGATTTGAATTGGGTGCTGAAGGTCCTTTTAAACAAAACGGCAAAGCCTCTTACCTACTGAACTACCGCTACTCAACTCTAGGTATATTCTCAGCCCTAGGAGTAGACTTGGGCACAGGAGCTGCCGTACCCGAATACCAAGACTTGACCTTTAAAATCAATGCTCCGACCAACAATAATAGTGTACTTTCTCTATTTGGAGTAATGGGCAAGAGCAACATCGATTTTTTAGCCAAAGATGCTACCTCAGACAATCTATACTCTAGAAACAGAGAAGATGCTCGCTTTAAATCACAAACAGCTATTGTTGGAGCAAGCTACAAGAAGTTTTTAAACAAGAATACATCGATCAAGCTTACCCTAGCCTCAACACATACCCAAAGTGCAGGATCTATTGAAAATGTTGACAGTTTGTTTATTCCTACTTATGTAGAAAGGGCTTTTGATAGAACCCAAGATAAAATTTCTGCTCACGCAGTTTACAATCAAAAAATCAATGCCAAAAACACCTTGATCATTGGCAATATCTATGAACAATATTTCTTTGACATGCTTGACAGTGTTTTTAGAGATTCTATACACATAATTACCACCGACAGCAAAGAAAACACCGGACTGAATCAAACCTACGTGCAATGGAAGCACAAGTTCAACGATAAAATCACCCTAAATACTGGTTTGCACAGCCAGTTACTCTTACTAAATAGCAAAGTAGCCATAGAGCCTAGACTTGGTTTGCAATATCGCCCTAATGCGAGGCATATGTTTAGTTTGGGTTACGGTTTACACAGTCAGATGCAACCCGTTACTGTATACTTTGAAGAAGATGAAAACCCCTCTACATTATTGCCAAATAAAGATCTAGACTTTTCTAAATCTCATCACTTTGTGGTGGCACATGATTACTTTTTTGCAGAAAATATTCGTTTAAAAACTGAAATATACTTTCAATCTTTGTTTCATGTACCTGTAGACACCTTTGTCTCAAGCTTTTCAATGCTGAATGAAGGAGCTGATTTTACCCTGCCTACAAAAACGGGTATGGTCAATCAAGGAAGTGGGCAAAATTATGGGCTTGAAATTACCTTAGAGCGTTTTTTCAACAAAGGCTACTACTTTTTACTCACCAACTCTTTATTTGAGTCAAGCTATAAAGGAAGTGATGAAGTGAGAAGAAATACGATTTACAATACTGGCTATGTGCTCAATGTTTTGGGTGGAAGAGAATTTGCATTGAAAAAACAAAAGAGCATCTCTTTTGATACTAAAGTCACCTATACAGGCGGAAGACGCTACACACCTATTGATCTAACTTTATCAGATGTATTTCAAACAGAAATTAGAGATGAAAGTCAGGCATTTAGTTTACAACACGACCCCTATTTTCGATTTGATTTTAAAATCACATTTAGAAAAAATGGCAAGAGCACAGCACAGCAATTCTCTATTGACCTTCAAAATTTAACAGGTAGACAAAACGTGTTTTTACAAGAATACAATGTTGAGTCTAAACAAATTGAAACGACCTACCAAAGAGGATTTTTCCCAGATGTGCAGTACAAGATCTACTTTTAAATTTATTTGAAAAAACTCATCCATATTTTTGACAGCAGAACCATCGGTATTTATGATCGATGGTTTATGCTTTTAGGCATTCCGATGGTTTCTTTTTTGGTGCCTTTGATCTTTTTCAACATTTCACTTGATGTAGGATTTAAAGTCTATTCTAGGGTTTGGATGGGATCGTTAGGCTATACTTTAGGCTATTGGCTTTCAAATAAAGCACTGTTTATATACTTACACAAAAAATTTCCTTTCACCAGTCAAACTTGGATGCGCATTAGTATTATGACTGTGCATGTTGTGCTGTTGAATTTAATCTTCAAATCTATTAGCACAAATCTTGAGTATCTATTTCAAGGCCTTAAACAACCATCTGTTCTTCAACTTTATAGCGGAGGTATTTTTACCTGTCTATTCATACTGGCCATTTATGAAGCTTGGTATTTCATGGTAGAATACAAAAAACAAAAGTTTGAAAATGAGCAAATCAAAAAAATTCAAACTCAAATGCAGCTCAATTCTTTAAAAGAGCACATCAATCCTCATTTTTTATTTAATTCTTTGAACACACTTATCTCTATTATTGATCAAGACAACAATGTTGCGATCAAGTTTACAGAAAAGCTGGCTAAAGTATACCGGTTTATTTTAACCTTGAAAGATGAGCAGTTTATCAACCTTGAAAAAGAATTAGCGTTTTGCAAAGACTATATCTATTTGCTTAAAATAAGATTTGAACAGGCCATAGAGATAGAAATACCTTTTATTGAATCATCTCTTGCTACAAAAAAAGTGATTCCATTGAGCATACAAAGTCTCATTGAAAATGCCGTAAAACACAACATCACTTCTTCTTCAACCCCCCTTTTGATTCAAATTAAAATAGATGAAGAATATGTAATGGTTGAAAATAACCTTCAAGTGAAAGCCTCTGTAAAGAGCTTAAAATCTGGGTTAAAAAACCTCAATCAACAATATGCACTTTTAAATCACAAGAAAATTAAAATTGAGCAAAATGAATTCACTTTTAAAGTTTCACTTCCTTTGATTAATTGATTGACATGAATGTGCTGATTGTAGAAGATGAAAGACCCGCTGCTAGAAGGCTGATTCAGTTGCTTGAAGCTTATAACAGTAACATTGAAATTATTGATGTGCTAGAAGAGTGCACACAGGTTATTCAAACCATTCAATCAAGAAAAATTGACCTGCTATTTTTAGACATTCACTTATCTGACGGATATTCAACAAGCATTTTTGATCAAATTGATGCGCGCTTACCCGTAATTTTTACCACTGCTTATGATAAGTACGCTCTAGAGTCTTACAAAACCAGAAGCATTGATTATTTATTAAAACCCATAGATAAAAAAAGACTTTATCAAGCCTTAAAAAAATTTGAACAACTCCAACCCAATCATCAAACTGAAGCTGAAGCTATAACATTCAAATCTAGAATTTTGATAAAATCAGGTAAAAAACTCATTCCTCTGCCTACTTCTGAAATCGCCTATATCTTTTCTGAAAAAAGTCAATCTATCATTGTCAATCAAGCACAACAGCAATTTTTAACCCATCACACGATTGACTACTTTGAGAAATACTTAGATTCTTCATTCTTTTATAGAATAAATAGAAAATGCATCTGTAACATCAATCAGATTGAAAGTCTACAAAGTAATTCTAACCAAACATTAAGCTTTGAGACTTCTGATCATAACCTCTGGAATGTCAGCAGAGAACGAGTGGCTGATTTTAAAAAATGGCTTAATAAATAATTCTCATTTGTAGAATTTTCTAAAATAAAGAAACATCTGCTTGTTCTTTTCGTACATGTAACCAAATGAATTCAAAAACATCTGGCTTTCACATTGCATTAGTAGAAGATGATGTGTGGTATGGTGAGCTTTTAAAACACCACTTAGAATTAAATCCTGATTTTTTAGTTAGCCGCTTTGAAAGCGGACAAGACTTTTTAAAGCAAATTTCTCAAGACATTTCAGTATTGTGCCTTGACCTTTCACTGCCTGACATTAAAGGTGACGAACTACTTAAAAAAATTAGATTCACCCACCCTGAACTTCCTGTGATTTTTATCTCAGGTAATGAAGATGTTAAAACTGCCATTGAGCTGCTTAAGCAAGAATATGTATACGACTACATTGTAAAAGACGATGAAGCTAAAGACCGTTTATGGAAAAGCCTTATAAACATAAAAAAACATGCCAATCTAAAAAAAGAGGTTGAAGTACTCAAAGAAGAGGTCGCTAAAAAATATGACTACTCTAACACCATTATCGGAAACAGCCCTGCCATACAAGAGGTCTTTAAAATGATGGACAAAGCCTGCAGAACTAACATTACAGTGTCTATTAAAGGAGACACCGGAACTGGCAAAGAACTCATTGCCAAATGCATTCACTATAACTCTCATCAAAAAAAGGGCAAGTTTATCGCTGTGAATGTAGCAGCTATTCCTTCTGAATTACTAGAAAGTGAGTTGTTTGGGCATGAGAAAGGCGCTTTTACTGGTGCTGTAAATCGCCACATCGGAAAGTTTGAACAAGCTCAAAATGGCACCATCTTTTTAGATGAAATTGCTGAATTACCCTCTGCAGCTCAAGTCAAATTACTGCGTGTGTTGCAAGAACGAGAAATCACTAGAGTAGGCGGAAGCGAGCAAATTAAAATCAATGCTCGCGTGATTGTTGCCACACACAAAGACTTACTTGAAGAAGTCTCTGCGGGCAGGTTTAGAGAAGATTTATATTACAGGCTTTTAGGGTTACCCATCAAGAACCCCACATTGATCGAGAGAAAAGAAGACATTTTAGTACTTGCCAAGCATTTTATTGACAGCTTTTGTAAAGAAAATAAAATTGGACCTAAAATATTGAGTGAGCAAACCAAACACAAACTACTTTCTTATCCTTTTCCGGGCAATGTACGTGAATTAAAATCAGTAATGGACCTAGCTTGCGTAATGAGTGATGAAAATGAAATTGAACCCCATGACATTACCTTTACTTCTACAGGAAATTTTGAAAATTTCATCAAACAAGAGATGACTCTAAAGCAATACAATGCTCACATTATTCGTCATTTTTTAGACAAATACCCCAAAGACATTGTCAAGGTTGCTGATGTGCTTGATATCGGGAAATCAACCATCTATAGAATGATTCAAAATGGAGAGGTATAAGAAAATACTCAATCATTCTCTATTTGAGAAAACCTGTCGCAATTAAAGAAATTCAACACTTAAAAAAATACTCAATTACCTTATTTTCAGTTAGTTAAATTTTAGGCACAGTCATGGATTTAACATTCATAAATCAATACCATTATGAATAAGCCTAAAATATTTATCGTAGATGACGATCCTTTTTACTTAGAACTCTTAAAGTTCGAAATATCAAATCTTTCGCTATTTGACGTGTCTGGATTCACATCAGCAGAAGATTGCCTTTGTGAAATGAAAAACGATCCTGCTTTGATTATTTTAGACTACAACTTAACAGAAGATCCTAAAAATAAAATCACCGGCCATAATGCTCTTGAATTGTTTAAAAAAGAGAACCCTAAGCAAAAAGTAATTTTTATTTCATCAGAGCAAAACTGGGAAATCCTAGAAGCTTATAACAAATTCAGAGAAGTGAAATATATGATCAAATCTGAGTTTTTATCTCAGCAATTGAAAAATACCTTGTTGCAAATGAGTGCTTAATCTTCAATTCTGTTTAAAGAAAATCCAATGATCTCACTTGGCAGTTGCCCTTTAAAACCCAAGGGCCTTTTACCACAATAGTAAGCACTAAACACAAGGCCTCTTAAGCCGAAGTTTAACTGACGCATAAGCGGGGCTAACAGACCAGATTTTT
>JAHDHZ010000010.1:9167-57287 GCA_020631045.1 Flavobacteriales bacterium
CCTCTTAAGCCGAAGTTTAACTGACGCATAAGCGGGGCTAACAGACCAGATTTTTGAGCTGAGCCACTCATGGTTTTGACTAGCCATCTCAATACAAAACCAGGCATAAATGAGAGTAAGACCAATAAAAGGTTTAAATCTTTTTGGTCTTGCTTAGGAGCAAACTCAAGCATGCCATCAACAAATTCAATAGCGCCTAACTCAGAGAAAGAAGGCATTAATTTATGTCTTGGGCAAATAATATCACCGATGCGCACAAGTGCTTTTTTAGCTTGATTTGATAACATATTACTTGATTAATTGTTGAGCAAGTTTGACTGAAAAAGCCATTGCAGACAATGACGGATTAATGCCTGGAGCTGAAGGGAAAATACTGGTATCGGCAATGTAGATGTTTTTATGATCGTGCACTTGAAAATCAGGATTTACTACCGAATTTTTTGCATCAATACCAATGGCACATCCACCCATTAAATGCAAACCAAAATATACAGGAGATTCTAAAACCTGTTTGGCTCCTTGAGCATGTAAAATATTTTTCAATACCTCAACCCCTTCATTTTTACGTTTTTGATCTTGATCAGTCAATTTCTTTTCAACGACCAATTTGCCTTTTCGATCAATTTTCATCTCTCCGCCCTCAGGCTCATCGCGAACGGCCACTTCAATTGATGACATTTTTGTGTAATTCAACATCTGATCTTGGTGCGCATTGCCGTAGGCTCCTAAAAGCATTGCCACTGATATGGGCTGAGCATAGACCACCTCTAACTTAAAGCCTTTTTCTCGAAAGCCTTTATAGCCAGAAGCAACTGTTTGAAAAGCTCCTTTATGGGCATTTATGGGGGCATCAAACACACCAAAATACATGAATTGCGGGTGCTGAGTGAATCCTTTACCTAAGTGAGGCAAGTGTTTTTTAAAGCCTGATTTGAGCAGCATATGTGTTGAGCCGAAGCTTCCGCCAGCCAGGCATACCTTAGCCGATTTGAGCACTTGCTTTTTACCCATATGCACTCCGTATACTAGTACATGATCAGCTTTATGCTCAATGCGCTCAACTTCAAATTCAGTTTTAAGCTCAAGACCTGCTTTTACTGCCTTTTGAATGGAAACTACTAAAGAGCTCTGTTTTGAATCTCTAAAACATCCTCCCAAACAACCAATGCAATCATTGCCTTGATCGTGCTTACAATCATCTTGCCCTCGCCTTAAATACTTCCAATCAAGACCCAGTTTTTTACATGCATCTCTGAACAAATGCGCATTTTTATTCATCGATTGTTCTTCAAACGTATGCAACTTCATGCGGCTTTCGGCCTGCTCATAAAACGGCGTCATCTGCTCAACAGAGAAAAAGTCTACCCCACTTCTGGCTTTGAAATCATCAAAACAGTTTTGATCAAACCGATCCATCAATGCTTGATTGACAATGGTGGTTCCGCCCAAGGTCTTTGCTCTTAGAAAGGCCGTTTTTGCTGTGGTGTTAAACTCAAGGCCTCCACCCCAGAATAAACTCGAAGAGTAGTCCATCTCATTTTTAGGAAAACTCTTTTTATTGTGTGCCTTGCCAGCTTCTAAAAGCAAGACTTTTGCTCCACTTTTGTGCAAGTCTCTGGCGAGCGTTCCACCTGAAGAGCCCGAACCAACTATTATAAAATCATACATCTTGCGTGCCTTTTATTTGTTGTTGTTTTCCAATGCTATCTAATTTCAAAGCAGCAGGTAAGACTTTGAAAATATTGAGTTTTCCGCCAATTAGATGATCAAGTACGGTGTTGATCATTTTGTATTTCTCTTTGGTGAAAGGATACCAATGAGGGTCAATAATGCTGCCTTGTTTATCGGTCACAATTGATTTGATGTTTGAAAAGGTATGCAAACCCCACTTGCCTTTGTAGCGCCCGATTCCACTTTGTTTAACACCGCCAAAAGGCAAGTTTGGATTGGCCTCAGTGATCATGTGGTTGTTGATCGATACATTACCACAGACTAGGGCCCTGGCAATACGATCAGCACGCTTTAAATCTTTTGACCACACACTGGCCCCTAAGCCATATTCAGAATCATTGGCAAGCTCAATGACTTGTTGCTCTGTTTTAAACTTCATGATCGGCAGCACAGGACCAAAAGTTTCTTCTTGCATGATTTTCATACTATGATTCACACCCGTGACAACGGTTGGTAAAAAACAATTTTGAAGGCTCTGCTTAGTAGTGCCTCCACACAAAATTTTGGCGCCTTTTTCAGTGGCATCTGCCAAATGTGCCTCAATAATCTTTATTTGGGCAGGTGATGTCATACACCCAATATCATAAGCATCGGGCTGGGTAATGTCGGTTTTAGCCTCAGGGGTTCTAAGCCTTTTGGTGCGCGCCACAATATCATTTACAAAAACATCATAGATGTTTTCATGCACATACAAACGCTCAATTGAAGTGCACGACTGCCCCGCTGTAGTGAAAGCACCCCACATCACACCATTGACAGTGCGCGATAAATTGACATCATCAAATACAATGCTCGGGTCTTTTCCACCCAATTCTAAATCTACAGGTATTAAATGCTCAGCAGCTTGCTTCATAATTTCTTTACCCGCCCTGGTGCTTCCGGTAAAATGAATTTTATTGGGTTTGGCATCAATTAAAGCTTTGCCTGTTTCACGGCCGCCGTATACCACTTGAATGGCATCTTGCATAAAGCCTGATGCGGTTAAAATCTCTTCGATCAATCCTTTTAAAGGAGTCAATTCAGAGGGCTTTACAACAGCTGCATTGCCCGATAAAAAAGCGTAAAAACTAGGAATTAAAGCCTGATATAAGGGATAATTCCAAGGAGTAATAATCAGCACAATGCCTAAGGGCTCATAAATGACTTTTGATGATTTACCCAGCAATACTAAAGGAGTAGAGACTTTCTCATCTTTCAATACCTTTTTAACCTTTTTTGTAATGACATCAATTACATCAATGATTTCAAAAATTTCAGAAGTTAAAGCATCAAAGCGTGCTTTTCCGGTTTCTTCTATAATCTTATTGGTAATCTCTTCTCGATTCGCCTTGATGTAATCTCTAATTTTGTAGATCTCTTTGATGCGCCAATCGATACTTTTCTGAGCAATCACTTGTTGAGCTGCTCGGACATTTTGAAACACCTTTTGTACATCTGAGGTACTTGTATCACTTATCGTATACAGCGTTTGCTCAGTGATCGGATTGAGTACTTCAAAAGATTTTGCCATAGCATTGAAAATTAGTTGTTCTAAGTTAAAAAAAACTGCTTGAAAGTAGTAGTTGTATACTTACTTAAAGCATTTCTAAATATGGTTTTAAGCCTGAAGGCTTTCTCAAATTGAGAATCAGACTCTTAATTGTAGAGCATTTTACAACACTTAATTTTTATCATATTGATTTTCAGTGTTTTATATTTCGGCACATCTTTAGACATACCTCTAATGAATTTAAATCTAATTGCCATGAAAAATGTTGAAACTCCTTTAATTTACATTGTAGAAGATGATCAGTTTTACGCCGAAATGTTGAAAATGCAACTTGAGAATTTCGGGCATAAAAAGCTAGAAGTATTGCACTCAGGAAAAGCCCTAAGTGAAAACCTCTACAAGCAACCCGATATTGTGTTACTTGATTACAATTTAGGAGACACTACAGGTCTTGAAATTTTGAAAAAAATTAAAGCCTATAATCCTAATATTCAAGTTGTGTTTTTATCAGGCCAAGATGACTTACAGATCGCTGTGAATTGTTTAAAATATGGTGCCTATGACTATGTGGTGAAGAATGATAAAACAGCCAATAGAATTCAGTTTTTAATTCGTAAGATCATTCAAATTAATCGCTTTATTGAAAAAAATCAGACTGAGGCAAAAGCACGCAAGCTTGGCCTAGTCACTGTCGGCATTGCGGCTGCTTTATTGATTGGATTCTTATTAAACTAAGCTACTGCTACTAGACTTAATTTGGTTATGAGATCTCTGATTTTTGTTTGCTTCTTGTTTGCGATGAGCGCTTGTAAGAACACTACATTGATGCACTCAGACAAGCATTTAAATGACATTCACTCACTTGAGAATTCTAAAGAAGCATACACGCTTAAAGCGCAAGACAAAATCAACTTGAGCATCTGGAACCATGATAACTTAAGCATTGGATCGATCTACGGCATTTATAATTCAAATGAAGTGTACGGAAAATGGGTCATGTTAAATGAGCAAGGCAATGTAAGCCTGCCTAAAGTAGGTACGGTGAATCTTCTAGGACTTTCTATCACCCAAGCGAAAGACAAACTCTCTAACATGTACAGTAAGCACATTAAAAACCCCATCATTGATCTTAAAGTGCTAAATAGAGAAGTGAGTATATTAGGTGAGGTGAGAAAGCCTGGTGTTTATAAGCTCGAAAAAGAAGCACACTACCTACTTGAATTTATTGCCAAAGCAGAAGGCATAAATTACTACGGAAATGCAAAAAAAGTGATGCTGATTAGAGGACACAAGACCTATGAAATTGATTTAAATTCTACTGATGACTTAGATGCTAAAAATGTGTTGCTCAAAGATGGCGATGTCATTCATGTGCCTACCTTAAAGGGCAAAAAAATAGACAAGAAAGCCCCTATTCTAATACCTTTTACCAGTGTAATTACAGCACTAGCAGTTGCTTTTTCAATTTTTAATTGATGTTTTCAAATCAACATATCAAAAAAACACTTTTGCCTTTTTTAAAGGCCCTGCCCTTTATCGCTAGCTGCACAGCTATATGCATTTTTTTGGGCGCCAAATATGTATTGTACACAGAGAGCACCTTTGAAACAAGTGCTAAAATAAAACTTGACGACATCAATACCGGAGCCTCTAGCGCGAACCTTTTTAAGAATTTTGATGTGTTTTCAAATACCAATAAAATTGCCGCAGAAGTAGAGGTGCTTAAATCTCGCGTATTGATAGAGCAGGTCTTAGACAGTTTAGACTTTCAGGTAAGTTATTACAGAGTGGGGCGCATTAAAAAAACTGAAATGTATGAACAGAGCCCTTTTCAAGTGCAGTACAAAAATGCTGCCTTCACAGGTAAAATGGTGTACTTAAAAATTTTAGATACGCTTGGTTTTGAGATTTCTTTGAGTGAAGATTTTGAGAATATTGAAAGGGGTAGGTTTAAAGAATGGGTGGAGTTTGAAGGTACTGAGCTTAAAATTGAACTCAATAAAGAAGTAATTGCATCAAAAAAGTCGTTTCATTTGATTGACACTTATGGTTTTGTGATTGAAGATCAGCACAGTTATATTGAACAAAAAGTGATTCCATATTTAGATGTCTATCCCACAAAAGATGATGTCGCAGTCATTAACCTAACCTATACTGGCACAAATGCAAAAAAGGCAGCTAAATTTTTAAACAAACTAACCAAAGTGTATGTTGAAGATTATGTAAGACATAAAATTCACACTGCAGAAAAAACAGTTGAATTTATTGATAATCAACTCGATCAAATTGGCAAAGAGCTTACAAAATCTGAAGCCAAACTTGAGGGCTACAGACTTGATGAGCGCATCATCAATACAAGACAAGAGACTGAAACAGACCTTAGAAAAATTGCGCAACAAAAAATTCAATTGGCCAACTTAAAAATGAATCTCTCTGCCATTGACTCTTTACATGCATACATGCAGACGGCCAAAAACCCTTTAGATCTAGCCCCTAACTTTGAGGCCTTCAACGATCTTTTGTCAACAGAAATTATCAAAAAAATAAAAGCCTTAAAAGCAGAGAAAAAAGATCTTTTAATCAAATACACAGATCAAAACGAAAAAGTCACTGTCATTGATGACAAATTGAAAGACCTGACAGACTACTTAAAAGAAAGTATTCAAAATACCAGAAAAAACTTACAAACCAAGTACAACAACATTGAGCAATCTATTACAGAAGCTCAGCGTATTTTTGATTACCTGCCCACCAAAGAGCGCAATATGATTATACTTGAGAGAGACTTTAGATTGAACGAAAAGATCTTTAGTTTCTTGACTGAAAAAAGAACAGAAGCTTCTATTGCAGCTGCTGCAAATATTTCGTTTCACAGAATTTTAAAAGATGCAAAGCCCGCTAAAAATCCTAGCTCACCAAAAAAACTTATTACTATAGTCTTATGTGCCTTTATAGGGTTTGTAGGCTCAAGTCTTCTTGTTTTTCTATACAACCACTTGTCTTCAGCTCCAGCAGACCTTCAAGACCTTGAAAAAAATACAAATTTGCCTATCTTAGGTGTTGTAAAAAAACAGCACAAAACTAACAATCAAGACTTTGATGTACTCGCTGCTGAATTGATTCAAAGTAAACTAATCAATAGCAACTGCTCTGTTGCCATTTCTTCAGCCTTAAAAGCAGAAGGCAGAAGCTACATTGCTCAAGGACTTGCAAGATCTCTAGGCAACCTGGGCTTTAAGACCCTTTTAGTACGCACTAACATTGAAAAGCAAATTAGTCAAAAAGGATTGGCCAGTTATCTTGAGCAAGAAATTAGTTGCCTTACTTTAATTGAGCAAGCCATTAAACATGATCATTATACTGAGATCAAGGCAGGAAGCACAAACACAAGTGCCATCGCACTGTTTTTTGCACAAAACACCCCTAAAAAATTAAAGACGCTCCAGACTCATTACGACATTGTCATCTACGACCTGCCCGCCATCACAATCGCCAAAGAAAGCACTTTCTTCATGCAACATGCCCACATCAACCTCTATACCATAGTCAGCAAAAAAACCTCAAAAGAATTCATCGAACTGGCAGAAGAATTGCAAGCCAAATACGAACTCAAAAACATGCACATGATACTCAATAAGGTACACAGTGCTTCAAACTACAGCGGAAAATTCACAGGATCTGGTTTCAATTATAGCAACAAACCTTTAGGCATCTGCAAAAAAGCTCTAAAATACTTTAAAACCTACGTGTCGTCATGAGTTTCTCTATTAAAAATATCAACGATAAACTCATCGTACTGGCCGATCAACTATTGGTCAGCGGCACCAATTTTCTAATCACAATTCTATTGAGTAAAAAACTGGGACTTTCTGCTTTAGGTACCTTTTCTCTGGGCTTTATTGTATTGCTGTTTTGCTTATCAATCTCACAAAGCTTTATTGTCACCCCCATGCTTACCCTTTTTGCTAAACAGCACAATAAAAAAAGTTATTTACAACACTTAAAACACATTCAAATTTTCTTCACACTGGCTACCACTTCTGTTTTAGCGCTTATCTTTTTCATTCTAAAAAAGTTTGCCTTCACACTTGAAATCAGCCAAGTACCCTACTCTATTTTAGCCTTGATTTGCACCTATACCTTATGGGATTTCACAAGAAAAATGTGTTTTGTTTTACAAAAAAACATACTTGTATTAGGCATAGACATACTGGTTTGCATCACGTGTTTAACGCTCTTGTTTTTCTTTAAAACGCTCAGTTTAGAAAAGGCCTTTTTGATGATGGCTCTGGCCAATGCTTTGTGTTTTTTTGGATGGATGTTTTTGCCCAAAGCTTCGGTTGATTTTAAAACATTCTTGGGTATTTTAAAAGCGCATTACACCTACAGCAAATGGTTGGTATTGTCAGCCTTGAGCAGCTGGGCAAGCGGAAACATCTTTATGATCATCGGCGCTGAATTGGTCAGCACTGCAGCCATTGGAGCCATCAAAATTTTTCAAAGCTTACTTGGCCTACTCAGTGTGTTACTGCAAGCCTTAGAAAATCAAATCCCCATCAAGGGGGCTTTAATCTTACAAGAAATGGGGCGCAAGGCTATGATGCATTATATGAAAAAGGTGGGGCTTATTGTAGGGAGTATTTTTATAACTATTCTTACAATAGCCTGTTTGGTGAAAAAACCCATTGCGCTACTCTTATCTGACAGCGAAATTCTACACCACTTAGAGCTCTTTAACTGGCTTGCTGTATTTAGTGTATTTGTATTTATCGGCACTATGCTCAGATTCATTTTAAGAACCATCGAGGTCAATAAACCCATTTTTATGGCGCAAGTCATAAACGTTTTGTTAGGCGTTTGCATCAGCATTCCTTTGATTCGTTTCTTTGATGCAAAGGGTATCATCTTAAGCATGCTGATTGCTCAAGTAATTTTACAAGGATTTCTTTGGCACACCATTAAAAAATATAACCTATGCTAATCATTCACTGCATATTAGGCAAAGCCAACCCCAGTAGGGCTAATGGTGTGAATAAGGTTGTGCATGCGCTAAGCCAGGCCCAAATGCAGGTGCATCCAAACATTGAAATTTGGGGCATCACAGTCAATTTAACACACAACTATCCTCAGCGGGCTGTTCAAACTAGGCTCTTCAAACAACAAACCAATCCATTCAAATTAGACGCCCAACTATACAAAGCGCTCGATCAACTGAAAGGGCAAAAAGTACTTTTTCATCTACACGGCGGATTCATTCCTGCGTTTTACACCCTTCAAAAGGCCTTAACAAAAAGAAACATTCAATACGTGCTCACTCCACACGGAGCATACAATTTAAAAGCGCTTGAAAAAAGTAGGGGGCGCAAAAGTATCTATCATTTTTTATTTGAATCAGCATTGATTCGTCATGCTGCCTACATTCATTTAATTGGCGCCTCAGAACAAGAAATGCTTGCTGAAAAATACCCCAAAACTAAGATTAAGCTCATTGCCAATGGCCAAGATGTACTTTATAGCTACAAACACACAAAAAGCAAGGATCACTTAAACTTTGGCTTTTTAGGCCGCATTGACATGCACACCAAGGGGCTTGACTTGTTGTACAGCGCCATGGCTAAGTTCGCAAAATTAAACCAGCCATTTACCCTGCACATTGTGGGCAAGGGAGGTGAGATGCAAGAGTTAAAAGCCCTAGGAAAATCGCTTAATATTGATCAGCACATCATCTATCATGGTGCCAAATATGGTGAGCAGAAATACGCCTTTTTAGCAGAGCTTGACATATTTTTTCACCCCTCAAGAAACGAGGGCATGCCAGGGGCTGTACTTGAAGCATTAAGTGTTGAAACCCCTTGTATTGTAAGTAAAGAAAGTAACCTAGCCAACTATATCAACAAAGCTCAAGCTGGGCTTGGCATGCAAGAGCTAAGCGCATCATCATTATTTAAGGCCATTGTTAATTTCACAGAACAAATCACACCCAAACACCGTAAAAACGCCAAAAGCCTCATTGAAAATGAATTTGACTGGCGCGTAATTGCATGCAAGCATCTGAGCGCCTACAGTGCTGTTTTAAACCAAAATGACTGAAAAAACATACACCCGCATTCTACACTTTTTAACCCTTATTGTGTTTTTTAAAGTGTTGGGCTATTTTACGCTTTCAGAAAATGTAGCCATCACCAGGGTACTGAAAATTATCATTCGCTTTTCAATGACAGGTTTTTTATTATTGATCTATCAGCACCTTCAAAAAACTGATAAACAAACCCACTTTGAGCTTGAAAAGCCAGCCGGATTATTCTGGTATTGCGCATATCTTTTTTTAGGATTGTGCTCACTACTTTGGTCAACCAACAAGGGCTATTCTGCCTTGCAATTGGCCATGAATACAGAAAGCTTGGTGTTCGCCTACTTATTTATCAAAACCTATTTACTATTTGAAAAACAGGCAAAAGCACAAGATTTTGAGGTGAGAATATCTCACATCTTTTGTTATGGCATTACTCCGATCTTATTGATTTTTATCATTGGTTTTTTGATTAATCCTGACAAGTTTTTAAGACTTACTCATGGTGGAGCAGAAAAACGTTTGGGTGGATACCTCATGAATCCTAACGAGCTAGGCATGCTTGCTGTGGTTGGATTGGGATCGCTGCTCAGCGAGTTAAAATTTGCTTCTAAAAAATTGGGCTTATTGATTTGTTTTGCCATTTTAATGTATGGACTTGTCCTGACAGAATCAAGATCTTCTATGATTGGGCTCTTATTGATTATTCTATACTTTATTCACAAGTCTGAGAATGTAAAAATCAAAATCGGCGTATTGGCTTGTATTGTTTTGGCCATACCAGTTGTGATCAATACTATTTTCATCAAACAAGGTGACTTAGAAGAAGTGCTTAGCATGACGGGTCGCTTACCTTTTTGGAAGGCCTTGCTTACTGAAGGACTGCCCAAAGAACCTATTTTTGGCTTTGGATACATGCGCATTGCTTATACCGAACACTTTCAATCTGCCCATACCTATGCGGGTAAAATGACACACAACACTTTTATTCAAGTCTTGATGAATCTAGGTTTTGTTGGATTTACCATTATACTATTTCAAATGTTTTATACCCTCAGGGCCTTTGCTCAAAATGCAGATGTAGCCAAAGGACTCTTTTTTGTGGGGATGTTTATTCCTATTATCATCAACTCATTTACCGAATTTGGCATTTTTGGAGAGGCCAATTTTGGCATTTTATTCTACCAATTTTTATTGTGTCTTTTTTGCTTAGAGTTGCAACAGAAAAAGGGGTTTAAAACACATAAGAAAGCTGCACATTAACACTTCTACCAGGCTCATCGGCAAAGTAGCGCAATCGATTCAAATAACTTCTGTATGTTATATCAAATATGTTCTGCACCTGCACATTTAAAATCAATTGCTGTTTTGTATTGATTAAATGTGTTGACAGTTTGGCATTTACCAAGGTATACCCTTCTGGCGGGGCAATAAAATCTTGGTCAGCGTTCAAATAATGTTGCTTGAATTGATGGTTGCACTGAAGTGATAAACGGGTGTGCTGTAAAAACCCAATCTTTTTTTGCGGGGCATACTCTAAACTGTAGCGTAGTCTTGCCCCAGGCATTTGTACTAAAGGCATATCAAGTTCTAGATTATCTCCCTTCAAATAATCAAACATCATTCTAGCGTTAATTGCATTAGAGAGTTGGTATTTAAAATCAAGATCTACTCCTCTTATAATGGCATCATTTGATTCATAAATGAACAGCGGATAGGCGCCTCTTACCGTAAGTAAAAATGAATCTTGGGCTTGCAGGTAAATAAAATTGTTGATCAGATGCACATACGGAATTACTTTCAAAGAAGCCTTATGACCAAAGATTTTAAACTCTGCACTTAGCTTCATGCTTTGTTCTGAGTCTAACTGTTCATTGCCTTGCTCGTATGAGGCGACACCTTGATGCAATCCATCTGAATACAATTCATGCATTTTTGCTGCTCTTGAAATCACATCAAGGTTTACCCTTAACCTTGTTGCCTTTGAGGTGGCTGCTTGTAAAGAGCCAGAAAGCACTACATTGTGGTTGATGTGCGTAGTTTGCTCGACAACATTTACGATGCCTCTTCGAATGGGCCAGGCGTTTAACAGGTTAAAATCATAACGCCCTCCTAGCGCAAATAAGAGCTTATCTTTTTGCTTCTTAAACCCAATAAAATAGGCTGGGCGCAACAATCTAAAATCTGGCAACAAAGGCAAGGTGGCTGTACCTGGCACGTTGGTGTTGTCTTGAAAAACAAATTGCAAGCCTGTTTCAAATTGTCTGTCATGGATACTTTCTTTTTGATAAACCAATTCGTAAAAATGGCTCCATTTTCTTAAATCTAAAGCAGGTACATATCTAAAGGCGCCTCTTCTGTTGTCAAATTCTTTTCTATTGTTGATCTGAAAGGCATAAGATTGCGTCAATTTTGAGTAATCAGATAGGGTGTATTGGTGTTTGAATTTAAAGATCGAGTGTGTGGCGGCTTGGTGCGCGGGGTCAATGAGCCTTGAGAATTCTTGGGTAGCAAAATACGGCTCTTCTCTTTGAATGGCTAGCTGTAAATCGGTTAAATTTCCGATTTGTGATGCCTTTAACACTCCGTTTTCTGAGCTCAACACACTTGTGTATAGCTCAAAAAAATGACGATTTAGATTTTTTTGAAGTTGTAATCCACCCGAAAAATTACGATAACCAGAATTGGTCAAATAATACTCAGGCGTGTTGAAATCTCCAAAATTTTTATAGCCTGAAAAAATGCGATACGCAAAGGCATTTCTCTTCTGCTCTAGTTTAAAACTTGAGAATAATCCGCGGCCATTTGAATGAAAACCATTTGTAACACTACCATGAAGGTGGGCATCTTGAATTTTTGAGTACGCCGTGACAATTGCGCCCGCTAAAGCCTCTGGGCCATATCGAAGTGCTGAAGCGCCTTTCAAAACCTTTACTTGATTGAGCATTGAGCCATCGACCTCAATGCCATGATCACTGCCCCAACTTTGAGTTGAAAGGGGCACTCCCTGTTGCACAACTACTAAGCGATCATTGGTCAGCCCATGTACAATGGGTTTTGAAATGCCTTTACCATTTTGCAACACTTGCACGCCAGAGGTAGTACTGAGCAACTCAGATAATTGAGCGCCTTTATGCTCTAAAATTAAACTGGGGGCTATTTGTTCACCCACTGTGGCATCAAGCTCGTGGGCGTGATCTTCAACAATCACCTCTTGTAAGTCAGCTGCGTGGTGATGCAAAAACACAGAAAGCAGCTTAGAGCTTTTCAGCTCAATGGTCATTTGTTTTTCAGCACAACCCAAGTGTGAAAAATTCAAATGATAGGTTTGAGCGCACAATTGCTCAATGGCAAACTTTCCTTGTTGATCGGTTACTACTCCTGCCGAAAGTTCACGCACATACACCGTTGCTCCTGAAAGCGGAGCACCGCTCACCTCATCTTTGAGGGTTCCTTCAATTGTAAAAGCACACTGTGCAATACAATTAAAAGAACTCCAACAAAGAAGTAAAAGAAGGCTACTGTATTGTAAAATCAAATGCAACCTCAACATCTATTGCGCCTCCGGCATTATCAATCATTCCCCCAGCAACGCCTTCAGCATTTTTGTCTGGCTCATGTCTTAAAATAGCGGTTAAACTACCAGAATCAGCAGCACCAGTAGTAAACAGGGTGCTTAAGCCCAAAGGATTGCCATCTTCATCTTGATCTGCGTAAGTGAAGCTTAGATTTGAACTTGTAGAGAGAAAAAAGAACTGATGCTCTTCATCTTCAGCAAGAATTTCTTCATTTATATTTTCAGTGGGCGACACCCCCTCATTCAATAAGGTAATTTGAGTTTGATAGGTTCTGTTTGCCATCAAGGGTTCTACTGAAACATTGGCTGGCTCCCCACCGTCTCCATCTAGGTCTTTATAGGTGAATTGCTTTTCTACGCCCGTTGAATTATCGGTAAAGGTCATGATCACCGTAGTGATAAATTCTTGTTGGTTTTCTACAACAACCTCTTTGGGTTTACATGATGATATATACAAGGCAAATATCATCACAGTTAAATGTGCTTTTTTCATTTTTTTAAATTTTAAATTTTGGTGCTGAGCTAGTCAGCTGAAATTAATTAGAGCATATGCTAGGTTTACATCTGTAGGCCTAACAATAATTTAAACTGTGCTTAAGCCAATTTTGGCGGACCTCTTTGAAAGCTATTTGTCGTTTTAGTAAGGTAAGCCTCTGAGGTATATCTTTCACTTATAAGCAAAAAGTGTTGGGCTGATATTTCTTGATGATTAGCCGATAAAAACAAATGATTCTGCGAGATCATCTCATCACAAGCCTCACAAGAAGTTGCTTGCTCTGAGAGGTGCAAATCATGGGCACAAAACTGCTGATCAGATAAAAAACCATGAAATACCGTTAAATGACAGGCATCATTTTTTTGCTTTGTACTGCACTCATGTTCGCTGGTGTGATTATGGCTTTGAGTAGTGACATGAGCAATAGGCAGTACTACTCCTGTAAGGTGAACTAAAAGCAGCATGCATGTAACGTACAATGCGTATGTTTTATGTGCTTTGCCTCTCATTAACCCTTCAAAGTTAGACAAAATAAAGCATGCTAGATTCTCAAAATGAGAAAACCCGTCTTAAAGCAAGAAGATAAAAACACTCAAAAAACACAAAACAATGATTTTCAGCACTTTAATTTTCAGGCACGATACTCGCAACCTCTTTTACATAATCAAAACCTTGTTATGAATACTCATCAAATATCTATTTCTGATTGCAACATCTTACTCAAACTATTTCATGCAGATATTGCAGAGGTACATTTTTTTGACCCTAATTCAAGGCTTGTTTTTGATCAGTCCCTTTTTCAAGGCCATCCAACCGGAAAACAAAAAATTTTAATCAGCACTGCTCAACAGATTACATCATTTAAACATTTTAACCTAGCAGATTTTGACGCCGTTATAGATTTCGGAAACACCAACCTTGAGGCCTACAAATACAAAAGCACGTTTCATAGCATTCACAACCCCAACCACACGATTCGATGGATCTTCGAATCGCACAACAACACCCCAGGATTTTTAAAGTTTTACAACAACCAAAGCCTGAAGGCCAAATGCTATAAAACATGCCTCAAACTAGCCTTTAAAATGGGCTTAAAAAAGCTTTTTATCTCAAATACGTTTAATGTGTTTCATCAAAACCCACTTGAAGTTCAAAAGACCACTAAGCAATTCAATGCCAAATCTTATAGCATATTTACGGGCACCATTGGAGAGCACAGAAAAGCCATCATTGAATTTACTGATGATAAAAACAACAATTTTTTCATTAAAAAAGCCATCTCAAATAAAAGCGTTGAGTTGCTTAAAAACGAGGCGACTATTTCAAAAAAACTGGCTGAGATCGCACCTTCTTCTTTAGTGGTTAAAGAAAGTGATTTAATTGACAAAACTACGCTGATCACCCCTTCAAACAAACCCAAAAAGGCGATAATTTCAAATGCCATTAACAGTCTCTCAATTGATGCGTTCAATGCTCTATACAAACAAACAGCACACAAAGACAATCCAAATAAATATTACAAGGCAAAAAACATCAGTAAAGCCATTCAGCTGATTAAACACAATACTCGATTTAATGAAAACAAAGAAATTGCCCAGAGATTAAACATCTTACATAAATCACTGAGCAAGCAAAAATCAATCACACTGGGTTTTGCACATAGAGACTTTACACCTTGGAACATCTATCAGACCAATGAGCATATGCACATGTATGATTTAGAGCTTGCTGATTTTAAAACCCCATTACTCTTTGATTTGTTTCACTATATTTTTCAAGACTTGTGCTTGACTAGGCGTAAATCTTACACCCAAATCAAACAAGCGCTTGAAACATTGCAACACAAAACAGAGGTACAAGATCTTTTGAATGCCTTTGACCTTGATTTTAATATACAACTCAAGGCCTATTTACTGGAGCAAATCAGCATGCAATTGTGCGGCTATACTAAGCAGAAAAGCTTGCACAAACAAGTCTTTTGGCTCATTGAAATATGGTTAAGCGCCCTTAAAGATCAAACCTGTTTACCCACGAAAGAAGAGCGTAGAAAAACCTTTATTCCTAAATTTTTAACCTTTCTACAAGATCAGCGACACGTAATGCTCAAGCAAATTGCCAGTTTGCCTCACAAGATTGACTCTTCAAGTGACCTTGACATCTTGGTTTTAAAAGAGCATCTTAATACTACCATTGATTTTATTAAAACTGAATGTTCAAAAGCTACCGTACGTGTTCAAAAAAAGAGTTTTATGCACGTTGTTGAGATCTATTTTTCAGACCAAAGCTTTCTCTCTATTGATTTGATTCATGCCTTTAAAAGAAAGGCCTTAGTCATGTGTGATGCCAAACCATTTTTAGTGAGCGCTTACAACCAAACCTCGATGATACGCAAACCCCAACTACGCTTTGATGTCGAATACATGGTCTTATTTTACATCTTAAATGGGGCAAGTCTTCCTGAAAAATACATTCAGCACATCACCCATCAAAGCTTACGAGAGCAGCACAAAACCCTAAATTATCTCAACCAAAAATACCAGCTCAACCACGAAAAGCTCGATGATTATTTCACCTTTTCAAAGGGCTTAAAAAAGCATTTAACACGCCAGATAAAACAGGCCCAATCTTTTGTTGAAAGACTCAAAGCTCAAGGGTTATATGTAAAAGACACCTGCTCATCATTGTTTCAGAAAAAAGGGGTGGTCATTACCTTCTCTGGGGTTGATGGGGCAGGCAAATCAACCATTATTGAACAGGTCAAAGAAAAGCTGACCAACACCTACAGAAAAAAGGTGGTAGTATTGAGACACCGCCCTTCAATGCTGCCCATTTTAAGCACGTACATTTACGGACACAAAGAGGCTCAAAAAAGAGTGGTGAGCAAACTTCCCAGAAGCGGACAAAACAAAAGCACCTTCAGTTCTTTGCTTCGGTTCTCTTACTATTTTTTAGACTATTTGTTTGGCCAAGTCTACATCTACTTTCGATACCAACTCAGGGGCACCATTGTGTTGTATGACCGTTATTATTACGACTTCATCAACGATGCCAAGCGCTCAAACATTCACTTAAACCAGAAGTTTTTAACTGTTCTTTTCAACTTAGTGTACACACCAGAATTGAATTTCTTTTTGTATGCTCCGGCACACGTGATTTTAGAGCGTAAAAAAGAGCTCAAAGCCCATACAATAGGTACGCTCACTGAAAAATACTTAAGACTTTTTAAACGGTTTAAAAATACTTATCGAGATGCGCAGTTCATCTCAATTGAAAACATTGAAAAGCACAAAACACTTCAAATTATTTACAAACACATTCAAGCGGCCTAAGATGAAAAAAATCATTGAAAAATGCATTCAGTGGCGCAACCCTGCCTTTAAATTTGACGAGCAGGTGCCGGTGGGCTTCATACTTGAGTTTAGCTTTAAAACCCTTGTGAAATTGCTTAGAGGTTGGCGAGTTATTTTAAAAGGTAAGCGCCCCAATATGCTGATGCTTGATAAGGGAGTAGCGCTTGAATATGCAAGTAAGATTGAGTGGAGCAGGTTTGTGCGGTTGGGTAGAATGGTAAAAATCAGCGCGCTTGGCAAGGGGTTTATCAAACTGGGCAACAATGTAAGCATAGGAGATTTTTCTCGCATTATTACCTCAACCTCCCTGAACAACTTGGGGCAAGGCATCAGTATTGGTGATGATGTAGGCATCGGAGAATTTGCTTATTTGGGTGGAGCTGCAGGCCTTGAGATTGGTAGAGCCACCATCGTTGGGCAATATTTCTCGTGTCATCCTGAAAATCACAATTTCAATGATGTCTCTACAGACATTCGTCATCAAGGAGTCAGTAGAAAAGGTATTAAAATTGGTGAGAATTGTTGGATCGGTTCTAAAGTCACCATTTTAGACGGGGTCACCATTGGCAATCATTGCGTGATTGCTGCAGGCTCTGTAGTTACCAAAAGCATGCCTGCCTATTCTGTGATTGGTGGAGTGCCAGCAAAAATCTTGAAAACCATAAGCGCATGAAAACCATTTTAGCTACTACATATGCATTGAATCCATACAAAGGTTCTGAAGACGGAATGGGCTTTAATTTTGTGATGCAAATCGCACGCTTTAACAAGGTATGTTGCATTACTAGAAAAAACAACAAACCTCATATCGATAGATACTTTGCTGAGCACCCTAATGATTTGCGAAAAAATATTCGATTTTATTACTATGACTTGCCCTACTTTTTACGATTTTATAAGAAAAAAGCGCGTGGGGCAATGCTGTACTTTTATTTATGGCAACTCTTTATGCCTTTATTTGTTTTGAGCAAAAAAATCAAGTTTGACATTGCCCACAACTTAAATTTTCATGCCGATTGGGCACCTACCTTACTTTGGGTGCTTAAAAAGCCTACGATCTGGGGGCCGATTGGGCACCATCCAAAAATTCCCAAAGCCTATATAAAACCAGTTTTTGGCATCACATCTTACTTTAAAAATCGAGTGAATTGGCTGATCAAGCTTTGGTTTTGGAACTTTGATATTCTGGTATATTTTGCTCGAAAAAAAGCCGATCTGATTATTTGCATGAATAAAGTTAGTGAGAGGCGCATCCATAAAAAATGTTCGACCAACACCTTAGTAATGCCCTCTGTAGCCAGTGAAAATCAAATCAAGCAATTTAAATATGCCTCTCAAAACACATTTAATGTCATTTCTGTAGGCAGGTTCGTTGAATTGAAAGGCTTTGATGTGACCATTCGATCGTTTGCCAAATTCTTACACTCAAAAGATGCAAAAACACAAAAAAACATCAGGCTTACTTTAGTGGGTAAAGGCCCTTTAAAAAAACATCTCATCACATTAATCGATCAATTAAACATCAAACATAACGTAAAGATTATCGATTGGATTGACAGAAAAGATTTATTCAAGCTATATGCAAAAAGTGCAGTGTTTTTATTTCCTTCCCATGAAGGCGCAGGCATGGTAGTCTCTGAAGCGCTTTCTTTTGGATTACCTGTGATTTGTTTTGATAATGCAGGGCCTGGAGAATTCATACATGAGCGGTGCGGAGCAAAAGTCAAATACGAAGCCTACGCCTCAAGTATTGATAAGTTTGCTGCAGCTCTAAATCAATATTTTGCCTCAGCGCATCTTTTAAAAACGCATGCATTGAATGCCCGAAAACACTTTTTAAATACTTTTGAGTGGAATAACCGTGGAGAAACCCTGCGCGATATATACCAAAACATCGATGCCTAAAACAATCTATTTCTTTCACTTGTTAAATGATTATAGTGGCAGCCCAAAGGTCTTATCACAAATTATCAAAGATCAGATTACAAAAGGGCATCAATGTCATATATTCACCTCTAAACATGATGGATTCTTATCAAACATCAAAGGGGCACACTACCATTTATTTACTTACAATTGGCATCGCTTAAAAGTGCTTACATTATTCAAGTTTTTCTTCACAAATCTTGTTTTGCTTTTAAAGACCTTAGGCTCAAAAAAGGCTGATGTTTACTACATCAATACCTTATTGCCATTTGCAGCAGCCCTTGGAGCAAAAATCAAAATGGGCAAGGTCATCTACCATGTACATGAAACCAGTATAAAGCCCCTTATTTTTAAAAAATTTCTAAAAAGCATCTTAAACCTCACCGCTCAAAAAGCCATTTATGTATCTCGTTTTCTAGCCCAACAAGAACGAACCAAACCTCAACCTTTCGTGGTATACAATGCCTTAGAAAGCGCTTTTTTAAAGTCAGCTGAAAAACATCATCCTTTGCCTGGCAAAAGGCTCCATTTACTTATGCTTTGTTCTTTGAAACAATACAAAGGCATTGATATCTTTGTCACCTTAGCAAGGCAATTAAAGGCACATCGTTTCACCCTTGTATTAAACTGCTCTAAACAGGCCCTTGAAGACTATTTTCAATGGCCACTTCCTGAAAATTTAGCGCTCTACTCCACCCAAAAAAACGTGCACGAATTTTATCAAAAAGCACATGTTGTCTTAAATCTTTCTTTAAAAGACCAATGGGTCGAAACTTTTGGTTTAACAGCAATTGAGGCCTTTGCTTATGGTTTGCCTGTGATTGTTCCGCCTGTTGGAGGCATTGCTGAGATTGTCACGCACAACTGCAACGGGTTTCACCAAGATGCTTATGACCAAAAAGGGCTTATCAAAAAAATTCAACTGCTCACCCAGTTAGATACTTATCAAAACATGAGCAAGCAAGCAAAAATAACTTCTAAGCAGTTTGCACCACAAACTATGCTTTCTCAGATCGATCAAATCATCCATCTTTAAACCAAAATGACTTACTTATATTTCTCATTTTGAGAAAGACTGTCTTACAAATAGACACCCAGCGCCTTTAAGTGTTTTTAACTACATAAAAATCAACAACTTAAAAAAACGGCACTGTTTTTACAATACCAATTACGTGACCAAACAAAAACATATTGCCATCATCGGAACGGCTGGAGTTCCTGCCTGCTACGGAGGTTTTGAAACACTTGTACACTACATCACTCCACACCTGATTGAAAAATTTGATGTGTCCATCTATTGCTCAACAAAGTATTATGCAAAAGAAAAACGCCAAAAAACCTTTAAAGGGGCCAAGCTGATCTTTTTACCCTTCAATGCCAATGGTCCAATGAGTATTGTATATGACATCATTTCAATCTTACACGCCCTCTTTTATGCCGACACCTTACTTATTTTAGGAGTTTCAGGGGGTATTATCTTGCCTTTTGTACGGTTGTTTACCAACAAAAAAATCATCATCAACATTGACGGATTAGAGTGGAGACGTGCCAAGTGGTCTAAACCTATAAAAGCCTTTTTAAAATTCTCTGAACGCTTGGCTGTAAAATTTTCTCACGCAGACATTACAGACAATGAAGCGATAAAAAAGTATACCGCCATCAATTACAAGACCTTATCTTATTTAGTTGCATATGGCGCAGACCATGTTCAGCACGAAGCCATCACCATGAAAGATTACCAAATCCACCCTTTTTTAATGGGTTCTTATGCCTTTAAAGTCTGTCGAATTGAACCAGAAAACAATATTGAAATGATTCTAAAGGCCTTCAGTAGAACCAAGCACATCTTAGTATTGGTTGGCAATTGGAATCACAGCATATACGCCCAGAACTTAAGAGCACAATACAAGGGCTTTGAAAACCTAAAGTTATTAGACCCCATATACGATCAAAAGGCATTGAATAAACTCAGAGCAAACGCCTCTTTGTACGTGCATGGGCACAGTGCAGGCGGCACAAACCCTTCTTTGGTTGAAGCCATGTATTTGGGCTTACCTATTTTTTGTTTTAATGTTTCTTACAACAAAGCCACCACTGAGCATCAAGCTCTGTACTTTAAAAATGTATCTGAACTTTTAGAATTATTGAAAAACACCACCCTTGAGCAGCGCCTATCGCTTGCCCAAAACATGAAAGCCATTGCTGATAGGCGTTATACCTGGAAGCACATTGCCAAAAAATATGAAAGTCTAATACTTTCTTTTGACTTTGCTTATCAAAAGCCCGAAGTACAATCAAAGCTTAGCGTGTATGCTGCTGAAAAACTCAAAAATTCTAACTCTAAGCATTTGTTAAACACGCGCCATTTCTACCAGTCATGATTGCTTTTATTTACATATTGTGCACAGCCTTGCCTGCTTTTTTAATCTGTTATATGCTACTGCCTGTTTTAATCAAGCATGCAGTGCGCTTAAAACTTGTAGACAAACCCAATCATCGCTCGTCTCATCAAATTACAAAACCCAGCATGGGCGGCATTGCCATTGTGATAAGTATTCTGAGCGTTTTATTTCTCAATTACCAGGCCTTAAACACTTACCTCCCTTTATTTTTAGGTCTGCTGAGCCTATTTACACTAGGCTTAATTGACGATAAGCTCAATTTAAATGCCAAACTTAAATTAATCATACAACTGGTTGTATCTTTTACTTATTTATATCATCAACCTCAGCTGATAGAGCTATGCAGCAAGGCATTTTCTGTGTCTAACCAAGTAATTCTATTTGCAGGAACCATAGGCATGGCAGGGCTAATCAACGCCTTTAATCTTATTGATGGCATAGATGGGCTTGCAGGAGGCATCTCAGTGATCAACTTCAGTGTTTTAGCGCTCTTATTTTTTAGCATTTCAAGCGGAGAGTTAAGTTTAATCAGTCTCACGATTGTATTGTCAAGCCTTGCGTTTCTATTTTTCAACTTTCATCCATCAAAAATATTTATGGGAGACTGTGGGTCACTAGCACTAGGCTTTTTACTCTCAGTACTTTGCTTAAAATACATTGAACTGAGTGAGCTGTCAAATGCCTCACTCAACATTTGCTTTGCCATTGTACTTTTACCCATATTCGATACAGCCAGATTGTTTTTAGTACGCATCCTTAAAAAAGCCTCTCCTTTTTCAGCAGACCGCAGACATGCTCACCACTTGCTTTTAAAAAATGGCATGAATCATGGGTTTGCTTCCTTTACTATTTATGTCAGTAATATTCTAATCATTTTGATTGGATTATCGCTTCAAAATATTTCTGTTTTGGTTGGATTCTTAGGCATTTTTACCGCTGCATTTTTCTTACTTGAAATCTTAAGCTTTACACGTCTTCTCAAAAATTTGAGCAAAATAACCTTGACTAAAAAAGCTATCAAACAACTCACCTCTACCAATCAAATCATTGCCAAACACTTAGAATCATGAAAAAACATCCACACATATTTATTGTAGACGACAACAGGGTTGTCACCGAGATGCTCAAATTTCACTTTACAGAGCATAATGACTGGAAGGTCACTGTTTTCAATGACGGATTTGAAATGCTTAAACACTTAAACCAAGAGCCTGATATTGTTGTTTTAGATTACCATTTAAACGATACAAAAAGAGGTCTTGACGGCAATTTCTACTTAAAGAGAACAAAGCGCTTTGCAACTATTGTGCTCTCAGGGCAACGCAACATTGAAACTGCTGTAAACCTATTAAAACAAGGGGCCTTTGACTATATTGTCAAAGATGAAAATGTATTGTTCAAGCTTGAAAAGTCAATTCAAAAAATTCTTCAAACCAAAGAAAAAGTCAAAGACATTCATCATCATAAGGGACAAATTCAAAAAGACATGCTCGGATTATTCGCTTTCCTTGTACTGCTTTGCAGTTTTATTTACTTAACTTTTTAAACAAACCTACCTATGCTTATTCAAAACAGTAACATCGAAGAAGTCGTTGAAAAAATTGATCAAATAAATACCATTGATTCATGCTTTATGATCTTAATTGGTGAAAAAAGCAGTATTAAAGTTGATGAGCTGGTTGATGCTTTAAACGCCAAGAGTATCACCTTTATGGGAGGTATTTTTCCCGCTGTTATCTCAGATCAACAGCATTATGAAGATGCTATTGTAATTGACCAAATACACACAAAGAACAAACCATTTTTTGTTGAGATGACAAGCCAGGCACTGAAACTTGAAGCACTTACAATAACAAATAAAGGATGCCTACTCACGCTCGTTGATGGATTAAGCCCCAACATTGCCTACTTTTTAGACGAGCTTTACAAGACCAACGGCACTTCTGTGAATTATTTGGGTGGAGGAGCTGGCTCGCTGAGTCTACAACAAATGCCTTGCCTATTTTCAAATCAAGGACTCAAACAAGATCATGCTCTGATGCTTTTTATCGAAAACAGTGCTGCTTTGGGTGTAAAGCATGGATGGCAAGAGCTCAAGGGTCCTTTAGTAGCTACAAGCACAGAGAAAAACACCATTAAACAACTCAATTGGGTTGAGGCGTTTACCGCCTACAAAGAGACTGTTGAAAGCGACTCAGGGGCTAAATTTAACGATGAGAACTTTTTTGATATTGCTAAAGCCTACCCTTTTGGAATTCAAAAAGACTATAGTGAGGTAATTGTGCGCGATCCTTTGATGCAAGAGAATGGAGCACTCATCTGCGTAGGAGAAGTTCCTCAAAATTCTGTACTTACAATTTTAAAAGGTGAGAAAGACTCCTTGATTAATGCGGCTGCCAATGCAACTGATCAAGCTGTCAAAAAAAGAACTTCTTCACAAACCAATCACTGTTTTGTATTTGACTGTATCTCAAGAGTCTTATTTTTAGAAGATGACTTTTCTAAAGAATTAGACGCTTGTCAAAAGGTATTGCATGAAAACCAAATTAGAACACCCTTATTGGGCGCCTTGACCTTAGGAGAAATCTCTTCTTTTGGAGACGGAAAACTCGAGTTTTTCAATAAGACTTTTGTTATTGGACTGATTCAATAGCATGAATAATATTATTCAAGAAATATCACTGCTCTATGAGTTGTCACTCACAATTGGCAGCTCGCTTGAGTTTAAAAAAAATGCAGAGAGTTTCATCAAAATTCTACTCTCTAGAAAAAACTTAAACAAAGCAAGTATTTGGCTAAACAGATCTTTTGTAGACACTCAAGCAACTAATGAATATGAAATTGCCTATGAATTTCCTATTCAAATTCATAAAACCCTGCAATCAATTGAGGGTTCAAAACCAACAATAAAAGCTTTTTACCAGCAAGATCATTTCAATTTAATTGCAAGCGAGCAAGATCTATTTTATCATGATCAAGAGCAAGAATACATAACTGTTTTTAAACTTGAAGATGTCGGGTTTTTATGCCTGTACCACGACTCTAAACACCTATCAAAAATTGAAGTCAATCAGCTTACCCCTGTGGTTAAAAAATTTGCAATCTCACTTAGGGCCTGCCTGATTTATGATCTTTCTAACAAACAGTTAGAGCGCATTGATCTAATGAGTAAATTTCCTGAACAAAACCCTAACCCTGTCATCAGAATTTCAAGAAGCGGACAAATTCTGTACTACAACAAGGCGAGCCAAGAGCTCTTAAAGGTACTTGAAGTCAATGAGAGCTTATTGTTTCAAAAATCCATCAAAGAAATTGTTCAAAATGTACTTATCAAAGATGAAATTTTAGAGCTTGAAATTAAGACAGACACCACTTATTACTCTCTCACATTTACTCCGATAAAAAAGTACAATTATGTTAACATTTACGGAAAAAACATTTCAAACATCAAAGAAGCTTTGAGCTTGATTGACCATCAAAAAATCTTTTATGAAAACATTTTAAATAGTCTTCCTACAGATGTTGTGGCCTTTGACAAAGACCATAATTATACATTTGTAAATCCTGTTGCTATTAAAGATGAGGCCACCAGAAAGTGGATCATTGGTAAAAATGACACTGATTACTTTAAAAAGAAAAACCTAAATCTTGATAGAGCCAACTCCAGAAAAGAAAGATTTAACAAAGCAAAAAGCAGTCGATCTGAAATTGAGTGGGAAGAGCAAATTATAAACCAAGACAACAAAACTGAATACCATATACGCAAAATGAAACCTGTATTTGACAATATGGGCAAGCTTGAGATGATGATTGGATATGGTATAAACATTACCAAACTCAAAGCTGCAGAAATTGCATTAAAAGAGAATGAAGAGAAGTTTAGAACAGTTTTTAATCAATCTAATGACGGCATCATTATTCAAGACCAAAAGGGAAACGTACTTGATGCAAACGATAAAATATGTGCACTCTTGCAATACACAAAACAAGAGATACTTACTCAAAATATTTTGCAATTGCTCCCCAAAAATTCTATAGGAGAAACAAAAAAGGTGGTCAAAACATTAAACGAAAAAGGATACTTAAATTTTGAATTTCATTTAATCAGAAAAGATGGTATTTCAATACCCGTAGAAATTTCAGCGAGCAAAATCAACATCGGAAATGATCACTATTTTCACGGTACCATAAGAGATATTACTGAGCGTAAAAAACGTGATTTAGAGCTTATCAATGCTAAAAACACAGCTGAAAGATCTGTCAGGGCAAAAGAGACTTTCTTGGCCAATATGTCTCACGAGATCAGAACCCCGATGAATGCAATTTTAGGGTTGAGCAAACTCCTTGAAGATGAGCCTTTAAGTGCTACTCAAAAAAAACGTCTGCACACCATACAGGGATCTGGTCAAAACCTACTGGTGATCATCAATGATATTCTAGATTTTTCTAAGATTGAGTCAGGTAAACTTCAATTTGAATCTGTTGGGTTTAAACTCAACCAACTTTGCGAGAATTTAATGTCGGTTTTATCATATAAAACTGCCGACAAAGACGTAAACCTCATTCACAATTTAAATGCAAAATTAGGTCAGCAAATCTTAATTGGCGACCCCACTCGTTTAAATCAGATTCTTTTAAATCTTATGTCGAATGCCATTAAATTCACTGAACATGGTGAGGTGAAACTCTCAATTGAGACTAAGCATCAAGACAAAAACAATGTCAACATCTTATTTTGTGTATCAGATACAGGCATAGGCATCGAACAAGATAAAATTGAAAGTATTTTTAGCAGCTTTGCGCAAGCCGATGTAGGCACTACAAGAAAATATGGAGGTACTGGATTGGGCTTAAGCATCACGAAAAAACTTGTTACCATTCAAGGAGGTAAAATTTGGGCTGAAAGCACTCCTAAAAAAGGATCTAAATTTTATTTTGAATTAGAATTTCAAAAAGGATCTCAAAGCGATTTAATTAAAGAAGAAATCACAGCGTCGATCAACAAAGAACAACTCACTAAGCTTAAAATATTACTGGTAGAAGACAATAAAATCAATCAATTTTACGCCACCTCTATCTTAGAGAAATGGAATATTGAAAGCGAAATCGCTGAAAATGGTCAACAAGCCATCTCAATGCTTAAAAAACATCCCTTTGATTTGATACTTATGGATATGCAAATGCCTGTGATGGATGGCCTACAAGCCACACGTATCATTAGAAAAGAGATCAGTAAGACCCTGCCAATTATTGCACTTACAGCAAATGCTATTCGCGGAGATGATAACATTTGCTTTCAAGCTGGCATGAATGATTATATCTCAAAACCCTTTAAAGAAGAAGACTTAGTCAGCAAACTACAAAAGTACGCCCCTTTAGAACAAAAGAGGGCATCAAAAACTCTCTTAAAATCAAGCAAGATGAACACATTATATGATTTAAGCACTTTAGAATCTAGTTCTGGTGGAAACACTGCCTTTGTCAAAAAAATGATTCAACTATTCGTTGATGAAACTCCAGGATCAATTGAAAAAATAAAGAAAGGATTGGTTCAGCAAGATTACGCTCAAATTCGATCAGCCGCCCACAAAATCAAGCCATCTTTTCAAATTCTAAACATCATTGAGCTCAAAGAAGACATCAAACAACTCGAATTAATGGCCAGCACACCCCAAGAGAGCAATTTCAAAGAAAAGATAGAGCATCTAGTTAAAAAACTAACGGATAGAATGCCTTCTGTTTTTGAGGCACTCAACAAAGAACTAGAATAATCTCTGTTTGATTGAGACGCTCATCCACCCAAAAGAGTAAAAGACCTTTAAATAATTTTGTGATCGATACCGTATTTGATTAAACCTACCGTATTTCTTACATTCAATTTATTCAGCATATTCTGCCTATGTGTATCAATGGTACGCTTACTTAAAAATAAAATCTCCGCAATCTCTTCATTAGTATGCTCTTTAGCAATCAGTTTTAAAATCTCAACCTCGCGCTTACTCAATAGCGAATCATTTTGTGAGGTGGGCGCGTAATTAGATTCAATTAACTTTAAGGCAACCTCGTTGCTATAAAACTTATCATCTGACATGACAGTTGATATGGCTTTTACGAGCTCTTCAGTGCCGGTATTTTTCAGCAAGTAACCCTTCACTCCAACTTGTAGCATTTGCTTTATTTTCTCAGTTTCATCATGCATAGAAAGAGCAATGATTTTAGCCTCTTTGTTCTTTTTTAAAAGTTTTTCTGCTAATTCATCTCCTTGCATATCTGGCAGATTAATGTCAAGCAAAATCACATCGTATTTAAAACAATCAAATAATTGAATTGCCATAGCTGCATCTTCTGCCTCGTCAATTTTAAATACAATTTTGTCTTGAAGCTTAAGAGACAACTTGACTCCTTCACGAAAAATCTTGTGATCTTCAATCAAGAGCACTCTTAAATTTTCTTTATGCGTTTGACGCTCACTCATAGGCTTTGATTCTTTAAAGCAGGGATACTTACCTCGAGTGTAGTTCCCTTATTTATTTCAGATTTCAAGAAACATCTTCCTGAAAATGCTTCTACTCTTGTTTGGTAGTTCTCTAATCCGTTTCCTTTTCCCTTTGCTTTTTTAAGGTCAAAACCAACTCCGTCATCTTTGATTCGAATTGAAATTTCTGATGCTATCTTAAAATTCAACACAATGTTTTGAGCACCTGCATACTTGATGGTATTGTTTACAAACTCTTGAATGATTCGGTAGAGGTTTACCGCCAAACTAGGATCTAAATTTGTCAATTGTTGTGTAGGATCATCTACTGCTAGTTTAGCTTTCAACTTATTTGAGTTAGATATGATGGTAAAAAGTTGTTTTGTTGCTCCTAATAAATTTCCGCTTTGAAGAGCTGCTGGCATAAGATCAAAGCAAATCTCTCTTAAATGGGTAATTGACTCATTTAAAATTTCTTTACACGAGTCATAAATCATTTTACAATTTTGATTCTCTTGTAAAAACGGCTTTAAATTAGAAATCATTAAACTCAATGCCGAGAGTTCTTGACCCAAAGAATCATGCAAATCTCTAGCTACGCGTTTTTGTTCGTTTTGTTGTGAATCTAATGAGGCCTTTAATATGTTTTGCGCTACGTTTTTCTGATCAGTAACGTCCTCTAAAACAACTAAATACCCATTAAACTCATCGTAAGCATTTTTAATTTCTGAAGCCATGCACGAAAAAACTACACTACTTTCAAGCTTGCTTGATTGAGCGTAGAGCTCTATTTTAAACCTGTGCTCGTTTTGAAATTTTTCAAACAAAACTGGCCAAGCATCGGTATAATTTTTTTGCTCATATGAAAAATAAGAGAAAAGCTCTTTGAATTGTACTATATCATCTGAAAAATATTGTTCAACCTGACTGTTTTTAGTGAGAATTTTGCCTGTTTTATCGAGCACCAAAATAAGATTGGTAGAAGAATTAAAAATACTTGAAAAATAATCAAGAGATACTGTTGTGTGCTCAAGCTCTTGGCCTAAAATATTTACAGCCTGAATGATGGTATCTATTTCGTCTCTCTGAGAAGAAATTTTTCCTTGATATGCATAATTTCCCCTAGCATATTCAATCAATAAATTATTGACTTCATTTAACTGGGTATCTGGAATATTATATTTTGTATCAAAAATCATAATGCATATTGTTCTAGCCATTCTAGAGCAGCATGCTCATCATTGAATACTTTTACTGGGAAAGACTGCTTCTTGTAAGAGACTCTTAAAAAGAGATTGGCCAAATATGAGGTAAATACAGAGTCTACTAACATTGCTCCAGCCAAAACGCCTTCTCTTGCTTCTTTTGATTGAAAATAAGCTCTCGTTTTAGGATCTCCAGCAAATTTCATGCCTCTAATATCAGATAAAATCGGAGAAGCCTTACCCTCAACAAAAGCTTTGCGATCAACAACAACCTGACGAGCTACTTCTATATTAATGTCTATTCCAGGATGATACTTTACAGTAACTACTCCTGTATTGAGCAAGGTATATCTTGCCAATTCGGTATCGATCTTTTTTGTGGCTTTACGCATATATACTTAACTATTAAAACGTATTTAACACTCTCATTATAAGTTAATTACACGATATATAAGTAAAGTTATCAAAAATAAATTTACGCGTCAATTTAAAATCACACTCAACATGTCTAAATTCTCTTCATTCATTAACGCTGTACATGAAATTGCTAGCGATGGCATCAACAATGGTATTGTTCATTTACCCATCAAAGATGAACCTTTGAAAGATGCTCAAATCACAATCAATGAAAAAGCATATACTACTTTCGGATCGTGCAGCTATCTTGGATTAGAATTAGACTCGAGGGTTAAATTAGGGGCCATTGAAGCTATTGAGAAGTTTGGCAGCCAATTCTCTTCTTCAACAGCTTATACAAAAGTACCGTTATACGAAGAACTAGAAGCAAATTTTAAAACTCTATTTGCAACCCATGCTATTGCCTCTCAAACAACAACACTTGCACACATTGGGGCTATTCCGATCTTAGTTGACGACAACGACATTGTTATTTTAGACCATCAAGTACACAATACAGTTCAGATTTCTGTGAATTTATTAAAAGCTAGAGGAATTGCTGTTGATATGATTCGACACAGCAGACTTGATATTTTAGAAGAAAAAATAAAATCTTACAGAAATAAATACAGAAGAATTTGGTATATGATTGACGGAGTATACTCTATGTATGGAGACTTTGCACCTATCAAACAACTTGAAGGGTTACTTAATAAATATGAGCAATTATCACTTTATATAGACGATGCGCATGGCATGAGTTGCTATGGCGAGCACGGAAGAGGTTATACACTCAGCCAAGTCGATCAGCATCAGAATATGGTAATTGCAACTTCTCTAGCAAAGGGCTTTGGTTCTGGAGGTGCTGTACTTTTATTAAAAGATGAAAATCAAAGTGAATTGATTCGAAAATGTTCTCTAACCTTGATGGCCTGTGGGCCTTCTCAACCTGCCACACTGGGCGCCTCATTGGCTTCTTCGCGCATTCATTTATCTAGTGAGATCAATAAACTACAAGATAAACTGATGACTAAAATCAGATATTGCAACCAATTGATCAAAGAACACAACCTGCCAGCAGTGAGTAATTCAGAAGGCCCTATCTTCTTTATTGCTGCGAGCCTGCCTAAAATAGCCACTAAAATCATTCAAAAAACAATGCAAGATGGCTATTATACGAACTACGGCGTGTTTCCTGCTGTTTCTCCTAGAAATGCAGGTGTTCGATTTACCATTACTACACATCATAAAGATGAAGAAATCAAAGGGTTAATTGAATCTTTAGCTAAAAACTATCATCAAACACTGAAAGAAGAACAATTTAGTGAAGAGCGCATTTTTAGAGCATTTAAACTAGCTGCTCCTAAAAAAGAAACTATGGCTGAAAAGGTTAACCAAGGTAACTACATCATAGAACATACGCATCACATTAAAGAACAAAACAAAAAAGATTGGAACACGCATGTTGGCAAATTAAATATGTGTCATACCGAGCAACTTTCATTTTTTGAACAAACCTTTTCAAAAGAAAAAAATACAAAAGAAAATCAATGGCATTTTGACTACATAACAATCTACGATCAAGACAAGTCAAAAGTATTGCTACAAACCTTTTTTGTAACAACTATTGTTAAAGATGACATGCTTTCTTCTGCAGAAAAATCTGCTATTATTGAACAAGAAAGAGCAAACGATAAGTATCATATGACTTCAAGCTCAATGATTATGGGCACGCTTTTAACTGAAGGAGAACACCTATACATCCATCCTGAAATAAAAGACCATAAAGGCGTATTTCAATTGTTCTTTAAAAAGATTGAGAAAATAAAACACAAGAATAAAGCCAATGCAATTATCATTAGAGACCTTTATGAAATTAACGAGCAACTTACTAGCTTATTTATTGCTATGGGATTTGTTAAAGCTGAAGTTGGCAACAACAATGTTGCAACATTAAAAGGCATTAGTAATGCTGATGAATACATTGAACATTTAAGCTATAAATCAAGAAAGCACGTAAGAAAATACATACTTAAACACACAGAAGATTTTATAATCATCCATAATAAAGAAGAGGCTCTACAAGAAATTGACACCATCTATCAACTGTACTTAAATGTTAAAAACAAGAGCCTTAAAATCAACACTTTTGAATTACCGATTGAATTTTTCAGCGAAGCGTTTTGTGATGACAAATGGGATGTTACTTTGATAAGAAATAGATCATCAAAGGCCCTGGTTGGATTTATGCTTAGTTGCATAGAAAATAACAACTATTATACAAAAGTTACAGGTTACGACCCTGCTTATCAGGCTTCTCACTTTATCTATAGACAAGGTCTGTTTCAATCTATTAAAAGGGCTATAGACTTAAATTTAGATGCCGTTCAATTCGGAATGGCTGCTGATATTGAAAAGAAGAGGTTAGGCGCCCAACAACATGCTCTTTTTGCTTTTTCGCAAATTCAAGATCAATTCAACATAGAGTACATCAATGCCCTCAACAAAAACACTGTAAACACTGAAGATATAGTGATTGCATAATTAAAAAGGGCTGATGCTTTTTTTAACATCAGCCCTTTTTATTGAAAAAAATCTAAAAGATTTTTTAATGAACGTAACTCAAATTATTTTTTTGAATTACTTCTTTCTCAATTGCCTTCATTTGATTAGAATACTCGACACTATATTTAAAATTTTTACCCTTTTCTGGATACCTAAGTATTGCAAATGGAAAATCTAATTCATGTACGTGACTATTCTCTAAAACCCTATATTTATCTGGTATAAGTGTAACATTAAATTCTAAATCAACTTTTTTCAAAATTTTATTTCTCTTTGCTCTAGCATCTACTTGAATCACTTTTGAAATTTTTTGATCAGCGCAAAAAACAAGCGTGTACATTTCACCTGTAGACAACTCTAAATCATATTCTCCTGATTTGTTTGCCTGAACATTTGACAGTAGTTGATTTGACTTGTAGATTTTTACTATTGCTCTTTTAGCAGGTTTTGATTGAGCAGAAATTTTACCATGTACTGAAATGTGTTGAGCTGAAGTTGAAAAACTGAATACACAAAAAATAAAAGCAGAAAATAAAACTGAAGTAAAAGTAGTAGAACGTTTCATAATAATTGTATTTAAAAGGTTTATACCATTAAGATAGAGATCAATCAAAGGCACTAAAACAGTATGTTTTGTTAAATTAAAAATTAGCAGCAATCACGGTACGCAACTATTATGATCTTACGTATTAACACCAAGTTAATCAAGCACCTAAACAACACATTAAAACACTGATTTTGAGTATATAAACTTACATTTAAGCAATGTATTTTTAATACCATTGTGTGTAAAACACACAGAACCCACAGGAAAGCACATGAATTCGACTTCAATACTACTTGCAGATGATCACCATTTATTTCGACTCAGTCTAAAATTATTACTCAAAAAAAATCAAGCATTCAATGTAGTAGGAGAAGCCTCTAACGGCATTGAGGTTTTAGATTGGATAAAGCAAAACTATTGTCCTGACATCATTATAATGGATGTAAATATGCCTGAGAAAAATGGCATTGACACCACTTATGAACTTAAACAAAGTTCAGACATCAATGTAAAAGTGCTCGCTTTATCAATGAATTCTGAGTATCATTACATCGATTCAATGCTAAAAGTAGGTGCTGACGGCTACATCACAAAATCTTCTTCTGAAGATGAACTCAATGAAGCCATTAACAACTTAATCATTTCTAATAAAAAATACTTTAGCCAATCTGTGAAAGAAGTCATGGTCAATTCTTTCATTGACCATGATCAAGTTAAGTTTATCGACCAAAACTTTTCAGAGCGAGAGCTTGAAGTGCTCAAACTTGTAAGTGCTGGGCTAACTAACGAAGAAATTGCCGAACAATTATTTTTGAGCAAACGAACAATTGAGTCCCACAGAAGAAACATGCTCAACAAAACTGGATTAAATAACACTGCAGCGCTTATCAAATATGCTTGTGATCAGAAGTTAATCTAATCTGCTTAATGCTTTTAAAAAAATTAAAACTTCGTTTATTAAAAAGTACTTATGGATATAAATACTACAGAAATTACATTGTAGATAACTACAAAAATCTTGACTTTGAATTTTATGAAAAAATCATTGAAGAATTTTCAAGTCTAAAAACTGTTAAAAGCAATTCAGAAACTAAAATTGCGCACTTAGCAAAAGAACATGATTTAAAAGAAATTGAATCTTTAAACGCTAACAAAATCGTAATTTATCCTCCAAAAATTATTGGATTGAGAATCATAATCTTAAGAAAGAAAGTTGGGCAATATACCACAAAGCATGAATTCCATTTTTTCAATGATCTGTTAGCATACGCTAATATAAAATTCGAAACTTCAAATGGAACATCAAAAAATCAACTTAAAAAATTGTTTTACAGTAAATATTTGAAAGAAAACAGCAGCCCACAAGGGTTTAAGGTTAAAACTTCAGATAATGTTCTTATTATGTTAAAAGAAGGTGTAAATTTTAATCTACATTATTTACCTACAAAAAACTCTTTTTTTATTGATTACATAAAAGAAATGAAAATAAAAAAAGAATTTAAAAACAGCCAACACCAGAAGAAAATCAAGGAAGAAATTCTAAATACTATTTAAAGCTTGAAACTTTTTTCAAGATTTTTTCCACCGCATCTTTATGAACCGTGTAGGTCATGATTTTGAGCTTCACATAATCTTCATGATATCTATAATACCCCTCAAGCTTTCCGTTTCTAGCTCCACTACCTGAATCTTTGACTAAAAACCAAGTATCACCCTCTTTTTCAGCCCATCCAATCAAATGAATGGCATGATCATCTGTAGTTGCTCCATTAGAAAAACGCATTTGACGAGCATTTTCATCAATATAGTCTGACGGAATATCAAAAGAAGGCACTACGGCTAAATCATTGTAAGCATTGTAACCCGCCTCTGAAACATCTCCGCCAATTGAGATGGTGTACCCTGATTTTATAGCGCCTTTAATGCCCGATAAAAAATCATCTAAGGGCACATTATTGTAATCTGTCGAATTCCACCAGTTGTCTGGCACATCGTACTCTGCTTTTTGATAGTAGGGCTTTTCTAATAACGACATAAAATTCACATAGTCTTCAGGCTTAATCTTCAAGTATTCTCTCATATAACCTGTTGGACTATAATAAGTATCTCCATCAACTTTTACACGCTGGGGCGGAGCGCCTAAATAATGATCTAAGATTGATTTGATATTCTCAATAGCTGCTGCTTCATTCCAAGCATTGCTTTGTTTAAGTGAATGCAAATAACTTTTCATTTCATTAAACATCGCCTTATGGTCATGGTACTTTGTGTTTAAGGCATTACCTGAATACTGATCTGCTGGCATTAAACCATGCATTTTCATCATTCTTGCTAAGGCATTGGTCTCTGAACCTTCTCCAAAAAACGACTTGCCTCTTGTTTGAATAAACTCACGTGCTTTTTCAATATATTCAAAATATACCAAGTACAATTCTGAAAGATCAACCTCTTTACCGCTGATACGCTTCACTTCTGACTCATAAAAAGAAGTAGTTGAAAAACACCAACACGTGCCTGTTCGACCTTGTGAAATTGGTTTTTGGCACCAGGTGGTCTGAAAGTCTTCAAAACCAGGGGCCTCAACCCCACTTTGATCCATCTTAAAAGCCTTGCGCTTAGGCTTTGAAGATTTCGTATCTGTTAATCCTGATTTTATTTTTGAATAAAATTTGTTTTCATATTCAATCATTGAGGCACGGTCTTTAGTTTGTTGAGCAGATAAACTAAAAGCAACGAACATTATTGCGAGACAAAAAAGTGACTTCATTCTTTTTTTTAGCAAAGATAAGCCTTTAAATTTTAATCACTTTTGTCACATAAGTATTGAAAAACTCATCTTTTGCTTCAATGAAATAAGTACCCGGCTTTAAAGGCAAAAGACTCATTTCTCTTACTTGCTCTGCTCTTAATTCTAATTGTACTTCACCCGTTAAATCTTTCACACGCACATACTTAATATTCACATCTAACATACCCAAGTCAGGATCTTCAATCGCCACAAACATTCGATCACTTGTTGGATTTGGATACCCCTTAAGCTTTAAAGGAAATACATCTTTAAAATTATACAACATCGTACTCAAGGTCGTATTGGTTGTGATAAAATCATTGAAATCAAATTGAATGTGTGCTTTATTCAAGACCACAGCCTGATTGGCTACTTGCTTTTTGGGCAATACTTTAAAACTTACAAAACCATGACTTTCAGGTTCATTTGAGTTACTATCTGGCAAATGAATGCCCGTCATCAGCCATCTGAGCACTCCATTCTCATTGGTAAAACTACCCCCATGACTACTCGCAACAGGCACTACCGTTGAGGCATCTAAGTGCATAGATAAAGTATCTACGATCAACACTCTTTCAGCGGCATAAGTACCCACGTTTTGAAAACGAATCTTATAGGTCAAGGTATCTACTGGCTTTACGTAATGTTGGGTGGATGCCCCAAGGGGAAAAACCTGCTTGTCATTCGGATCAACCGACCCTACTACAATATCGCTGGTCTGATTTTGACTTTGAAATACACCACAATCAACTTCTACTGGGCTCGCCTGAACACTGATGTTTAAAACATCTTCTAATTGCGCTACCCTGCTTACAGAATCGACAATATTAATGGTAAGTGACTCACCTACTTCAAGAGCGCTAATTACCCAGCTGTAAGTTGTGTCTATCTTTTCATCCCACATAAGATCAGCACTAATCAAAGCGATCTGTGAGGCTAGAGCCAAATCAATTTCTAAATCGGTAGCTCTTTGTGTCCCTTTATTTGACACTTGAATAACAATTGTATTTCTAAGTCCCCTTCTCAAGGCAGAAGTGCTCACAAAGGCCTCAATATCTGGACCATCACAAATAGGGGTTAACCCAAAGTTTTGATCACAATACTCTTGCTGGTTTTCAACTGTCAATTCAATGGTCTGTGTGCAATTGTTTTGCCACACAGCATTGCTATTCAAGCTTAGGGTGTAATCTGCAGCACTTACATAAGTTCTATAATTACCTAAAGTGTCAGTTGAAATATAACTCTGATCAGAAAGGTTAATGGTTTGTCCTTTCAATACAGGCTCTCCTAAATCAAATACACAGTTGTCATTTACATCTTCATAGACTGTTCCGCAAATCAAAGCGCCTTGCTGTTCAACCACCTCAACACAAGTATTTACAGCAATATGCTCAACTACCTGTACAATACCTGAAGGCCATTCAATGATCAATGAATCAATCTCATTAGCATCTGCTAATCCGAACATTGCTTTTAATGTGCTTTGACCAGCCGCACCCCCTCCACTCATCGTCGAGATCGCTCTTACTTGCCACACATCAACACCATTCAAATTTGCCTTTAAACGCACACGCGCGCCAATCGCAGATCGATTTGATCTGGTGCCTTCTAATTTAACACACAACCATGAACTACACTGCGCTTTGGCGTTTTCATAAAACTCATTTACTTCACCTGAACGGTTGCCCACAAACAAATCTAAATCTCCATCAACATCATAATCAGCCCAAGCATGCGCAAAAGCATCATTGGTCTTACTGGCAATGGGGTTGTCAATACGCGTGAAATTGCCCTGCCCATCATTGGTGTAGAAGAAATTCACTGCCTGTTGATCATTGGTTACCAATAAATCTACATCTCCATCATTGTCAAAATCAGCAAACGAACTACCATGTGAATGCCCTTTATCAATCGAAGGTTGCGCTGAGGCAAGCAACTGAAAGCTGCCCCCTACATTTTCATACAAATGATTGGCTTGATCTGATGCATTGGCAATAAACACATCTAAATCTCCATCATTATCAATATCAGCAAAACTTGCACCTACTGAATGGTTTAAAGCCGTTACCAAATGCCCCGTAGTCACTTGGGTAAAAACTCCTGCTCCTTCGTTTATATACAAAGCATTGGGTTGGTTATTGGTGTTTAAGACCAACAAGTCTAAATCGTTATCTGAATCAACATCAGCCCAAGTGCCTGCCACAGAATACTGCGCATCCATCGTAATTGGAGTATTGTCAACTTCTGAGAAAGTACCATCACCATTGTTGTGATAGAGCACATTAAACTTAGTGGGCATAAAATCTGCCACAAATAAATCTAAATGCCCATCGTTGTCGTAATCTGCCCATGAAGCACTGTGCACATAACCCCCATATGCCGAAACATTGCCTGGTACTTCAGTGAAGGTTCCTGACCCATCATTTTGATACAACTTATTGGTCGCGCCTGTATTGTTGGCTAAGAGCACATCTATGTCTCCATCATTGTCATAATCTGCCCAGGCAGAAGAAACTGTTCCTCCAACTGTATTTGAAAGATTTGATGTGGCTACACTAAAGGTGCCATTTCCGTTGTTCATGTATAATTTATTTGAAGCACCATCGTCATATTCAGCCACAAATACATCTTCAAAACCATTGCCATCAACATCTGCCCAACTTACGCCCCAGGTATTTGAAGAAGCAGTGGTTAAACCTGCAATGGTTTTTTGGTCAAACTTCACTGAAGGGTCATAAGCCAAGTTGATGGCTGGCAAATCTGCTCCACAAGCTCTTTTAGAGCGCAAAGTGGTTTGAATCACATCACCTGCCTTGAAGTTAGATTCTAATTGCATTTGAAATTTGATTTTAAAGCGATTTGAATCGAGCTTAAAAACCCCTGGCAAACCATTTGTATTGATCGCTGAGTTTAAATTTTGAAAATCATAGGTATATACATTTGTTTGCAATGCAGGGTCTGTAACTGCTGTGTAATCAGCCGCTAAATTGTATTGCAATGCTGCACTTGAAGGCACATGGGTAATGCTTGCGTTGGCAGGTACCGCAACATCTAAAAACAAGTCTTTTACAACTGCCAATTGCACTGAAGCGATTTCAAGCTCAACCTCAACAATTGGGCTACAAGGGTCTCCAACTGTTCGGCCATAAATGACCGCTTGGGTTTCAGAAGGTTTGGGCTCTACATACAACTTTAAGGTTCTGTATCCGCAATTGAAGGCCTCAAAGCTTTCAGGGTATCCCGAACACTCATACCCCGCATGCATGATGATGTTTTCATAGCTGCAGGTATTGTACGAGGCTATAATTTCAATGAGTTCATCATCTACAGTACCAATTTGATACAAACCATTGACAAACGGAAGCTCGGCACCAGTAGTCGTGTTGATGACTTTTTCAATGGTGATGTTGTTGTTTGGAGCAACTAAATGTACCCAAGTGTTGTTTACTGAGTTTGAATTGGTTTTCACCTGTACTTGCCACTTCACTGTTTTGTCGATTCCGTCGACTATGGGGTTGAGCGGAATTAAACTGATCTGGTTGGGTCTGAAACGAATGTTGTCTGTACTGGTATTCATTGTCACCACATCATCGCCCATTAAATTGTTGTGCTGCATTTTAAAATTCCAGTGCACCGGCTGATACACCTCTTGGGGCACAAAACAATTGGGTGCCAGGGTTAAGAAAAAAGTCCCTCTAAATCCATCATCAGAGAGGTTAAGGCTTCCGCCATTCATTGTATAGTGCTGGGTCATATCAAAGGTATAGGTATTGCCATTGATCTGATCTGCAACGATGTTGTTTACGCTTTCAGTAATAGTTGCATTGGTATAACGGGTTCTATATTGTCTGAAATACATGTTTTCAATGGCATAGTTGTCAGGAATTTGAAACTGTACTTCATTCACAAAAGCCCAATTTCTATATTCATACGGAAAGAGGTTTCCACCGTTATAATTTGAACAGCAATCTCCGATACTCAAATACACGTTTTGAGTGATGGTTTTATTGCATCCTGAAATGGTTGAATTGGCATTGCCCCAAGTGGTGAAATAATATCCAATCAAAGTAATTCTACCCCTGTAAGTATTACATTGATAGCGATTTGCCAGGGTTGGATTGGGCACATCACTCACATAAAAACTGTTTGATACGGTCACTTCTTGAACAATGCCACCTAAGTTTTGATCTACCCTGTAAGAGGGCATCACAAAAACAGAATCACCTTGCTCAAAGACAAATCCATCAAACCCAGCATCAATTGCCCGAAGCGTTGCAGCAGAAAAGTCGTAGTGAAATGTTCTGGTTGATCCTTGATCAGAAAAACTAGAAGCAGTGGTTTGTACTTCAAGGTAGGTACCCGCGCTTTGGTCGTATACTCTTATTGTACACCCTGCATCGATAAGCGCTGTACCAAGCGGAATAGTTGAAGAGGCGTATCCGTAAGCAAAATCAGAAAAATTGGCGTTGGTTTTAATGGTTCCTGTAAATACTGAGGCAATGGTATCGCCATACATGGCACGATTCAATTTAATTTTTGAGGCATCTAACAAAGAAGGACTATCTGGCAAACCATCTTGATTGTTGTCAGATACTCCCAATGAAGTTCTAAAAATTTCAAAATCTTGAAACACCAAACCTTTCTCACAGTTTCCTGGGCAATGCAAATAGGTCTCAACACTTTCTTTGCAGCTTATAGGCACCAAACAAGTATTTGTACATGCTGGGTCTGGCATGTAAAATACTTGCAGCATTAAGCTTTTTGATCCACCCACAACACCTTGCACATTACAATTGGCAAGCAACCAAATATTGATTTCAGCCTTCGCAATGGTAAAGGGCGCCTCGGTAGGATAAATCACTTCGATGATTCCGTTAGGCTTGTCGTAATTTACAGATGATGCCGTCCATTGATTGGGTCCAGAGGTAAAGGTCAATTCATCTAAATCTTCTGTCCACTCCAATCCGTTAGGCAATTCAAAAACCGCTTTGTAATACGCTCCATCAGCTTTGGGAAGGGTGTTTTCATGAGAAGAAACAATAAAAGTGAATTCCTCTTTTTGACCGTCATAGATATCTGGTGGGGTCTCTGTAAAAAAAGTCATCTTGTTTTTATTGACCTCTTGAATCTTATCATCTTTCTGATAGGTCTGCGTCTCGCAATAGTCTGTATAATTGATGTCATAATTGTAGCCCATAATCTTTGTATCGTTACAGGTGGTGATGCAACAACGATACATATCAAAGCTTATAACCATTTGTTTGCCAGGCTGAAGGTCTGGTAGGTCTAGTATCATGCTGCCTACTGCTGCTGAACCCAAACAACTTATTGAATTAGTAAGCTGGGTAGTAGTAGGCAAGATTTGCTGAGCGGTTTGCCCCTGAATTTGAGCCTGAATACTGTTGACATCTATTCTTTGAGCAATAGAAGCATCAAACAAATCATTGATTGCGTTGAACACATCAAGCTCAATGTTAGCAGCCAATCCCTGACCGTTGTTTTTAATGATGATTTGCTGAGTGCTTGCCACACTGGGGTCTAGGCATGAGGCCACCTCATCTTGAGGAGTAATGCTCAAAGAAGGATATTTTAAATTTACCGTCACATGCGCATTGCGCGTAGAGAATTGACATTCAGCGCCTTGATTATACCAAACCGCCTTTAAGTTAGAAGTCATTGTCACTTCTTCACAGGCCGTAGCCGAAAGTGTTTGAGTGAGGGTGATGCTCTCGTTTTTATCAAAAAATCCATCGTTGTTTCCAACGCTGTTAAAATCTGAAGATGAAAGACTTATGGTTTTGCCATCTGCTTGTAAAACTCCTGAACTGACGCCCTGAATAGAAAGTCTTGTCTCATGCTCATCAATTAAATCAAAAGCCTCTACCCTGCCATTACCTGCATTGACAATCGTAATACTTCTTTCAAATACATCACCTGAAGAAAGTGTTTTGGTAGTAGGATTGGTCTGAATAATATTCAAAGAGGCATACAATAAATTATACGAGTTTGAAGTATGTGTTTTTTGAACAGAAGAAGCCGTTGCTGAAATCGTATTTCTAAGCACCACACCATTCAACACCTCTTGAATCGCCTGACAGTTCGCCAACATGTTAAAACTAAATTCTAAGGTTTGATTTACCCCTATATCTGAGCTTTGCACCTGAATCTGGTGTTGACCTGTAGAGTTTACATTTAAGGTATGGCCACTTAAGCTGCTTATACTGGCATTTTCATACAATACACCATTAGGCATCGCTATGTCTAAAGTAACCCCAGTTAAAGGATTAGAGGCATTGTTGACCATGCGCACTGTAAAGACAGCTGCAGATCCATCAACTGATAAATCTAAAGGCGCTGTACTTTCAATCTCGTAGTCTTGTGCGAAAAGTGATACTGAAAAAAAAGAAAAAATGCTGGCGATGATTAATAAATAGGTTTTCATAGGCATACGATTTTGGCTTTGTATACCTTCTATAAGAATTAGACCAAAAAATTAAGCCCCTGAAAAACAAATAGTTGAATTGAATTCAGGGTTTGGATTACGCTAAAAACTAGAACTATTTTCTCATTTTGAGAAAGTCTCAAGCAATCCTAATAGCCCTTCAGAAGCTTTTGACTGCATCACCTTGAGATTTGATCGTTGAGTCAATTCATAATTGATGGATGGATTCACATCGATATAATATACTGCTGCATTTGTGGGTGCATATCCAACCAAAGAAGCCGCCGGATATACTTGCATTGAAGTGCCTACAATAATGATCACTTCAGCATCAGAAACTTCTTGAACAGCCTTTTCAAACATAGGCACATCCTCAGTGAACCAAACAACATGTGGGCGCAATTGCCCACCACTGGGGCATAGATCCCCTAGATTTAAATCTTCTGTCCAAAAGGTAACATAAGTAGGGTCTTTGGTACTTCTCACCTTTCTTAACTCGCCATGCAAATGCAACACACTTGAACTGCCCGCACGCTCGTGCAAGTCATCAACATTTTGCGTGATGATCTTTACGACATGATGCTTTTCTAATTGAGCCAAAGCAAAATGCCCTTGGTTCGGATCGACTTCTTTGAGCTGTGCTCTTCTTTGATTGTAAAATTCTAAGACCAATTCAGGGTTCGCCTTAAAACCTTCAGGTGAGGCCACTTGCATAACATCATGCCCTTCCCATAATCCATTTTGATCTCTAAAAGTAGAAATGCCACTCTCAGCTGACATGCCCGCTCCGGTGAGTACTACTATTTTCACTTCACAAAAAATTTAGAGCATGTATATACTGTCAAACACAATATAAAGGCAAAAAAAGCGCCTTGTAAAAAAGATCGATCAAACAACCGGCGCTTGATTTTTTGAATAATCGAGCTCGATGTGTTTTCAGCAGACATAACCTCTGTATACTGATTGATTGACAAGGGTGTTTGAAAAGTCAGAGAAATCGGCAATAACTGTACTGATCCATCATGAGACACCTGCACCTTAAGCATTTTATCATCTGGGCCATCTGTGATATGTGTATGCACGTATGTAAGGTTAAAAATAGTGTCTTTTACAGCATAAAGATCTGTAGTTTGTGCGGCCATATCTCCTGAAAATGTATATACTGAAATGTTTTGCTCGTTTAAGACTCGAAGAAGGGGCTTGAGTTGCTCAAAAAACAATGCCTGCTGTTTTAGATGTAAAGGCCTATGCACAAAGAAAAAAGCGTTCTGAAATTGTTGGTCTTTGATTTTGGGGTGCATGAGGGCATGCAAAAATGCTGTTTGATTTTCAGAAAAGTCAGAAGCTTTATCTTTTTGAACAATGCTTTGTTCTGAGTCAAGTACCACAAATAAATTGTTTTGATGCTCAAAATAAAAATAGGGTTTGACACCGAAAACGTCATGATACAATTGAAAATCTATGCCCTTTGATGTATAGCCTTCATGATTGCCAAGAGCATTGAAAGCAGGAATCTTAAGTTTATCTATAAAACATCTCTTAAAGTTTAAAATATGTATAGAATCTGCTTTTTTATAACTGTCTCCCAAAAGCATTAAAAAACTGGCACTATCAGCATTTAATTTGTCTACATGCGCTAAAATAGAAGCTGCGGGAAATACCGATTGATTTAAACTGCCATATGTATGGCCAGCCACAAAAAAAGAAAATGTACCAGTACTGTCACTTTGCGCTTGAATGTCAAGATGATTTAACGCATACTCTTGCTGAGCTAAACACATAAAGCAAAGCATTGTACAACAAAGCATAAAAAAGTATTTGAAGCCTTTAATCAATTCTAAAAATTTATTGGTGAGGGTTTCTTAATTTTGCTGCTTATATTCTGCTGCAGCATGCTCAAATTTATAAATAAAATAAGATACCTTCTTTTCATGCTTTTGAGTCTAGGTGCCATTTTATTTGTTTGCTACAAAGCCTTCAATACTCTTGATTTTAAACTCAATGCTGTTGCAAACCTTGCCTATATGAATGCAGATTTCAGTGAAAAACATGGCCTTAAAAAAATTGAATTGAACACCAGCAACTCAGATGAATTGCATTTTAATCGCTTATACCGAGATTATTATGCAGAAGGCTTAGGCCCAGAAAATGATGCCTTTTTACAATATTATTCAAAAAACAATGCTTGGCGCAGGGCGAGCATGGTCATTGATGGTGAAAAATACAAGGTTCAAGTAAAAAGCCATGGGCGCACGCCTTATGCCCATAAGTTTGGAGCACTTTTTTCATTGGCGGTTAAATTCAAAAAAAACGCCCCTTTTTTTAACAGCAACAGAGTAAATTTTGTGATCTACAATCGCATTCAAATGCGCCTAGCGCTGCTTGAACATTTTGCTCAAAAATTTAATGTGTTGACCACTCACTATGAGCTGATTGACTTTAAATTCGGGGAGAGAAGAAGAGCACTTTATTTTGTTGAACAGCGTATCAATGAAGACTTTTTTAAAACCAACAATCTACCCTACATCGTATTTAACGACAATGTTGATGGCTCTTTGATCTACAATCAGGACTTTTCACTAGAGCAACTTGAGCATCAATTGACCCTTGCACTTGAGCAGCACAGTTACAGCACAACACTCAAAAAACAAATCAAAGATGATTACCAGGCGTTCAATAAAGCTATACAGGCGCAAGATCACAACACTATGCTTGAGTTGCTCGATGCCAATTATTGTGCCCGCCTTGAGGCTTTACGTGTGGTTTATGGATGTGATGGGCATGGGTTTAATTTTGTAAATCTTGATGTAGTTTATGATACGATTAAACATGTTTTTTACCCCATCGTCAATAGAGATATTGTTTCAAATAAAATTCAAGATTGTCAAGGGTTAAAAAATCAAGCACGCCAAACTTACATCAGCAATTTTTGGCAAGTACTAGAGCAAAACGAGCATTTTAACTACAAAACACAACAAGCCCTCTATGATTTTTTAGAACAAAATAACAGCGCTGATATCGCTCACCAAATTAATAACATCAACAAGCAATACCTTGAGAGCCATTTGCTGAAAAAAACCAGTCTCAACAATCGGTTTGACGGATCAACACTCTTAGACAACATCAACTGTTTAAGAACATTTAAAAATGAAAAATATCACTAGCTTTGACCCATGGATCAACTTGACTACATTTTAGACTTTCAATCTTCACCTTTGAGTGTGCTCGATTTTCTTTTTGGATTAATCTTAGTCATTTTCTTCTCATTTATCATCAAATGGGCGTATGCAAGATTTGCGCTTTCGGTGTCAAACAGATTTATCACAGCTTCTATGTTTCCGTTTTTTGCAGTGGCTATTTTTGTGATCGTATCAACCATCAAATCAAGTCTTGTGCTTTCTCTAGGATTGGTTGGTGCCCTTTCTATCATTCGATTTAGAACTGCCATTAAAGAACCTGAACAGTTGATTTACTATTTGATTTTAACAGCCATTTCAATTTCAGTCGCTGCTGAGATTTATGTGATCGCCCTGCTCACTTTTTTATTTACCATCGCCTACACATTTTACAGAAGATTCATCTCTTCAACATCTACACTCATTGAGAATGATCAATTGATGATTCGAGCTAAAAAAATTAGCCTTGCTCAACTTGAAGAGTTAACTGGCGTAGTGATCAATGAAAAATGCAACATCACCGTTCAAAATTACCATGAGCAAGCACATGAAACCGTTGTTGTGCTTAAAGCAGACCGCTTAAATCTTCAAACAACACAAAAGCTTCGCAACTTTATTGATCAGCAAAAAGACATTGAACTGATTGACTTTCAGTTATTGAATTCAATCGATTAATCTTCAGGTGGGCATGTTGTTCAATCAAAACAGCTCAAATAAAAAACTTAGAGCATTCTTATTTTGCAGTATTGCACTTTTTATTGTGTTTTTTATTTTAATTGCTGAGAAAACAAACCTTTCTACAGAAATTTCAAATCGTTATCAGCATGTTAAGTTTACAAGCAAAGCCTTCTTTGAAGATAGTAAGTCAAAAGCAAGAGACGCTTTCAACATCAACATCAAACTAGATAAACTTCAAGATCTCGAAGAAGAAAAACAAGCGCTAAAAAATGATGCATACTTAACCGCTGAACAATACAAGTGTCGTATTCAATCAAACGATAAATTTTCAAAAGCCAAAATAAGCACATTAAGCAACGCTAAAAACTATAGCCTAAATGATTATGCTTTATTTTTTAAGGGTGGAAAAGGCTTCTCAAAACAACAACTCTCACTTGAGCAAATCAGGCCCAATCACACATTAGAAAACCTTGCTGGAGCTCTTTACAGAGTTGTCAACAAGGCGTTAACCATCAATTTAAATCCGGTTGATTTATACATGAACAAAAGATTTAAAGGCATCTACATCACTAGATCATTGATCGACAAATACGTTGTTGAGGCAAATGCGCATCGAGAAAGTGCCATTTTCAGTATTAATCAGCAACAACAAATTCATTTTAAAACCTTCAAAGAAGGCCAAAAACAAAATTTTTTAAATCTAAATAAGTACTCTTTTGTAGATTTTATTGACCCACAGGCTACCTTAAACTATCTGGCCATCTCTTTTATTTTAAACCAAACCCAACATTTATCACCTGAGCATTTGTTTTGGTTTTACAATTCTGTCACACACCGCTGCACACCCTTATTTTTTATATTAGAGCACAATCCATCAAATCAAATTGAAAACCTAGATGCCTTCATAAGCATTGTAAAAGAGCAAAACCCCTACTTGAAGGCTTTCTTAACAGATACCTTGATTAAAAAACTACCCTACAACTTACAGACTATCAAACACAGCGTTGATCAGAAAACTTACCAAGATTCTGTTTATGTAAACTTCAAACAAAAAAGCCTTGGGCTTGCCTTAAATAGTGATGATCTTGAAACTGAAATAAACCAAAGAATAAATATGATGCACTTTGAAACTACTACTCAAAAAGCCATCAAAAAATCTATTGTACGTATTTCTAAAGACACGCTTATTGATCAAGATTTAACCATTCAACCCCATGAGCACTTAATGATTGGTCCTGGCATTCAAATAGATTTTTCAAACAATGCCAACCTGTTTGTTTATGGTCAAATCTCTTGCTTAGGCATTGCCCAAAAGCCCACAACATTCAAAAGTATCGAAGGTTCATTGTCATCTATTTATATTGAGTCTAGCTCTGAGATTGAAAATACATTTACCTACACTTCATTTACAGATTTATCAGCATTATCAAAAGAATTTTGGATGCTGCCCTCAGCGGTAACTTTATATGATAGCAGAGCGCAGTTCAAACACTGTACATTCAACCAAAACAAAGTGGGTGACGATATGATTAACTTATTTAGATGCCCAAAAATTAGTTTTAGCAATTGTGTGTTTCAAAATATTTTAAGTGATGCTATTGATTCAGACTTTTCAACTATTGATGTTGCTGGTTGCACTTTTGAAAATATCGGAAATGATGCTGTTGATGGATCAGGCAGTGAAATTCAAATTTTAAAAAGTCGATTTCGAAACATCGAAGATAAGGCCATTAGTGCTGGGGAGGCGAGTGTGTTTAAAAGTAAAGAAAACTGTATTGATAGTGCTGAGCTTGCTTTGGTGTGTAAGGACGGGTCAGTGATTTTTACCGAAAGTGATAGCTTGGGGTTCAATGGTGTTGATTTAGTCGCTTTTATTAAAAAACCTGAGTATCAGACCCCCTCTATTTATGTGTCAAATACTCACATTAAAAGCACACTCATTGAATACAATATTCAAGTCGATGGGCTTAAGAATGTTCAGAGACACAAAAATGTAAAATCGATGCTTTATGGAAACCAGTACGGAAAAGCCTCAAAATAAAATGCTCATGTATCGATTTGAAAAGAAGTTTGCCCTTCATCAAACTCAACTTTCAAGTTTTTTAATGCAGCTTAATCTTGCAGGATACAAAAGGATTTATGAAGATCGATTCATCAACAATTTATATTTAGATGACATTCACCTCAAGGCCTTAAAAGAAAATATCGAAGGGCTCAGTGAAAGAAAAAAAGTAAGAATTCGCTGGTATGGACATCAGTTTGCTCTTTCTAAAAAACAACTAGAAGAGAAAATAAAAAAAGATGATGTCAATACTAAAAACATACTTCAGCTAGAAAACACAAAACTTATATCAACAGAAAAAACAGCTTCCTTTTATCGTTCAATTAGCAATGAATTAAAAGAAAAGCACCAAAATACTTATTACCAGAAAGGGTACTATAAGCTAATCCCAACTTTATTGAACCGCTACTTAAGAAGTTATTATTACAACCATGACAAACAGGTGCGTTTAACCATAGATAGATCACTCTCTTATTATTCTTGTAACTTAAAAACTCTAGCACAAGAAAATCATATTATTGTTGAACTCAAATCATCAGCTCAAAATATTATTACCGACCACTTCTTCAAGAGCTTTGAACTTACTAAATTTTCTAAGTATGTGAAAGGCATGATCGCAACAGGCGAGCATAAGCCAGAATACTAAACAAAAACTACTTTCAAACAAAAAAAGCCCAACGAAACTGCTGAGCTTTTGCGGTCCGGACGGGACTCGAACCCGCGACCCCCTGCGTGACAGGCAGGT
>JAHDHZ010000053.1 GCA_020631045.1 Flavobacteriales bacterium
ATTTAGAAATTAACGGACTAGGGCATGGTGCAATGACTGGTCGTATGATTGAGGGTATCGAACAAATTGCCCTGAAAGAACAACCAGATGTTTTATTGGTCTATGGTGATACCAACTCAACCCTTGCTGGGGCTTTGGTAGCTAAAAAGCTACACATTAAACTGGCACATGTAGAAGCAGGTCTGCGCTCATTTAACATGCAGATGCCTGAAGAAATCAACCGTATTGTCACTGACCGAATTTCTGATTTTTTGTTTTGCCCTACTGACCAAGCGATTAAAAACCTTGATAACGAAGGGTTTACAAGCTTTGATTGTCAGATCGATATGGTAGGTGATGTGATGCTAGATGCGGCACTTTATTACGCTACTTTTTCAAGTGAAAAATCATCTATTATAAGTGATTTGAATTTGACTGATCAACCTTTTGCGCTTTGCACAGTACATCGAGCTGAAAACACTGATGATGAGGCGCGACTCTCTGAAATTGTCTTAGCGCTCAATCAAGTCAATAAGCACACGCCAATTGTTCTCCCGATCCACCCAAGAACCAAAGCAAAATTGCAAGAGCACAACTTAAAGTTCGATTTTAAAACCATTGATCCTGTTGGCTATTTTGACATGATTGAACTGTTGAAGCATTGTAAAATCGTACTCTCAGACAGTGGCGGATTACAAAAAGAAAGTTTTTTCTTTCAAAAGCCTGTTGTGGTGCTTAGAGATCAAACCGAGTGGGTTGAATTGCTTGAGCATGGCTTTGCTGGGCTTGCTGGAGCTAACAAAGAAAAAATTCAGACCCTTTTCAATGAACTCAGTGCAGCTGATCTAGATTATTCTGTAGATTTATATGGCAATGGATTGGCTAGTGAGAAAATTGCTCACAAGCTTCAAACCATCACTGCTCTTTGAGCAGACACCTTCTCATTGGCTAAATACTCATCATAAGTCATGAGTTTGTCAAGATGCCCTTTGGGCGTAAGTTCAATGATTCGATTGGCAACTGTTCCAGTAAACTCATGATCGTGAGAAGTAAACAAAACGGTCCCCTTAAAATCTTTGAGTGCATTGTTTAAGGCTGTAATAGACTCTAAATCAAGATGATTTGTTGGTTCATCTAAAATCAATAAGTTGCCTTGGGCCAACATCATTTTACTGAGCATACAACGTACTTTTTCGCCCCCAGATAACACATTTGATTTTTTAAACACTTCTTCACCAGAAAATAACATTTTGCCTAAAAATCCACGCACATATACCTCATCTTTGTCTTCTGAATATTGTCTGAGCCAATCAATTAGATTGTCAGATCCGTCAAAATGATCATCGTGATGTGTCGGAAAATAAGCCTTTGTAATGGTCTGCCCAAAAGTAAAGTTGCCCGTATCTGCTTTTCTCTTTTCATTTAAAATGTCAAATAAAGCCGTTACTGCTAATCCGTCTTTAGATAAAAAAGCAATTTTATCACCTTTATTCACAGAAAATGAAAGCTTGTTAAATAACATTCCATCTTCGTTTGAAGCACTCAAATCATTGACCTCTAAGAGTTGGTTGCCCGCGTCTCTGATTTGATCAAAAATAATGGCCGGATATCTTCGCGATGAAGGCTTGATGTCTTCTAAGTTTATTTTTTCAAGTAGTTTTTTTCTAGAAGTAGCTTGCCTAGATTTAGAGGCATTGGCACTAAAACGAGAGATGAATTCTTGTAATTCTTTTCTTTTGGCCTCGGCCTTTTTGTTGGCTTGTACTCTTTGTTGAGCTGCCAACTGAGAAGATTGATACCAAAAGGTATAGTTTCCGGTAAACACATTGATTTTAGAAAAATCAATGTCAACAATGTTGGTGCATACGGTATCTAAAAAGTGTCTGTCGTGAGAAACAACAATCACGGTGTTTCTGAAGTCGAGTAAAAAGTCTTCTAACCAATGAATACTTGAGACATCTAAATCGTTGGTAGGTTCATCTAAGATGAGTACATCAGGGTTTCCGAACAATGCTTGAGCAAGTAATACACGTACTTTTTCATTTCCTGAGAGCTCTGACATGAGTTTGTCATGTGTGGCTTCGATAATACCTAGTCCACTTAAAAGAGCTGCTGCATCGGCGTGGGCATTCCATCCATCCATCTCAGCAAACTGCTCTTCAAGTTCTGCGGCTTTAAGGCCATCAGCATCTGAAAAATCTTCTTTGGCATAAATAGCGTCTTTGGCTTGCATGAGCTCCCACAGCTCTTTATGGCCTAAAATTACTGTGTCAAGTACTTTGTGATCATCAAAGGCATCATGCTTTTGAGAGAGCACAGCCATTCGTTTGCCACTCTCTAAGTTTACACCACCTGTATTGGGGGCAATTTCGCCAGCAAGAATTTTCAAGAAAGTTGATTTTCCTGCTCCATTGGCTCCAATGACACCGTAACAACTATCGCCATGAAATTTGAGATTGACCTCATCAAATAAAACGCGTTTTCCGAACTGAAGAGAAACATTTTGTACTTCTAACATTACATCTTTGTGTTTGTGAAGGGCAAATTTAGTGCGAATAATAACCATTGTCAATGCCCCTGAGCTAAATAAACTGTTTTAAATTTGATCTATGCAATTAGAACTTAAGCAAATAATTGTTGAAAAGTGCCTTGCTAAAGTACAGGTTAGCATCAGTCAGTTAAGCGAACAACTACTTGAATTACAAGAAGATTTACAGTCAGCCCAGAAGTCTACAGCAGGAGACAAACACGAAACTTCAAGGGCTATGCTACATCTTGAAATAGAAAAGTTGCAACAACAAAAAGCCCTTAAACTTACTCAGCTAGAGCACCTTCAAAAAGCAAACACTCAAAAAGTTTGCAAAAAAGTTGAGTTTTTGGCTCTGTTTAAAACACTTACGCACACTTATTTTATACTTGAGGCAATAGGGCCTGTAAAAGTTAAAGAAGAACAGGTATTTGTGATTTCTTTAAAGTCTCCTTTGGCTCAAAAGATGCTGCATAAAGCTCCTGGTGACTCTATTGAGCTGAATGGTAAAACACACAAAATCATTTCAATTATATGATCGATCAAAAAGATTTAAAGCAAATAGAGCTCTTGAGTGAATGGCTTGATACAAAATTCAAGATTCCAGTAATTAATTATAAGGTAGGTCTTGATCCTATCATTGGCTTATTTCCTGTGTTGGGTGACTTGCTCACATTTGTGGTCTCTGTTTTTTTAAGTACCAAGATGATTAAAAACGGAGCTTCAGGCCAGCTCATTTTTAAATTGATGGGCAATGTGTTGGTAGACTTTGTGGTAGGATCAATCCCCGTATTGGGCTCGATCTTTGATTTTTCATTTAGAGCCAACGAGCGCAATGTAGAGCTTATCAAAGAGCATTATTTGCAAGACAAACACATCGGTAGTGGTAAAAAAGAATTTGCAATAAGTTTAACAGTGCTGTTTTTTTCGGTAATTGTACTAGGGATAATCTTGTGCTATGTACTTTACAAGGCAATCAAATGGGGCGTCTCATTTATGTAGCATATTTTTTTCTTGCATTGAATTTCATTGAACGCTACCTTTGGGCTAATTAGCTTTATTATGAGAACAATTTTATTATTTATTGCAGGTATTTTTTCTTTTTCACAAGCTTCTTTTGCCCAAAAGAGTGAACCCAAAGTATATGACCAGGTTTTTTTGCAAAGTGGTTCTGAGTTGAGGGGAGAGATCATCAACATAGAAAAAAACAACGGAACCCTAAAGTTTGTTGATATTGATGGTGATACCATGCTGATTACCAGATACGATTACAAGAATTACAAACAAAATGCATTGTATCAAGATTCTGACACGATTGTTGATGTGAATCCTAGAAAAGCTGATAAATGGGGCATTTCTGCTGGATTGTACATGGGGGGGTACACAAATATTTACAATAGAGATCTCACGCCTTTGTGTGCCTATGCTGCGTTGGGTAGGTATTTTTCAAATAAGACCTATTTAGGAGTTGCTTCAGAAATTGCCATTTATCCATTTATTGAAGATGGTCTTGAGAAATTTTTTACACCAAAGATTTTTGTAAAGCACTTTTATGATAAGCAGCAGTCAAACATCGCTCTTTCAGTAATTGCTGAGGCTGGATACACTTATTTTCAAGGCTTTTTACCAACGCCTTTCTATAAGTCATACAATACAGAAAGTAAGTTTGATCAGTTTGTAGAGCAAGAGGCTGACTTTTATTCTTTACATGTAGGGCACGGATTTCATTTTATAACAGAGAACTCTAAATCTGTAGGTATAGAGATTCTTTTAGGTAGACACTTGCCAAGAGCTAGATCTTTAGAAGGTATTACAACTGGGTCAACCAATGTGCTTGATGTCGATGAAGGCAATCCTTCTTATACCACTTATGGTATTAGAGTAGTGTTAGGGTTATAAAAAGTTTCTAAGCCTTGTCTTTTTGAGCTAAAAGCTTTTTTTGATAACGTCCTTGAACAATGTCAACGAGCACTAAGATGAATAAGACAAAGTAAAATGTGGTTTTGCTCATCGGAGTAATGTGATTTTCAAAAATGGTGATGTGTGCAAGATGTCCACCTTCAGTGACTAGCATAATGCCTACTACAAAGAGTACAAACAATCCTAAGACCTCATACATTCTATTTTTTTGTAAAAAGTTTGATACGTGATCTGAAAGCCAAATCATCAAAATTCCACTGATGACAATGGCCAAAGACATTACCCATACCACATCAGTAAGGGCCATAGCGCTCAAAATAGAGTCAAATGAAAATACCAGATTCATAATCATGATCATGGTAACTACTTTATTGAAAGAGGCCTTTTGTTCTTGCTTCTCTATTTGATTGTGCTCATTTAGATTCATCATGTGCCAAATTTCTTTAATGGCAGTGTAGATGATAAATGCGCCTCCCAACAATACAATGATTGAGTGTATGTTCATAGAGTAGCTTAAATACGAATGATTTAAGACAATGACCGGATCTTGAAAGTAGCCAATGAGTTTTACCAGAGCAAACAATAAAACAATTCTAAGTACAATGGCCAGTCCAATGCCCCATGCCCTAACAGATTTTTGTCTTGAAGGCTCTACTTTTTTAGATTCTAATGAAATGTAAAGTAGATTGTCAAATCCTAAAACAGCCTGAAGTAAAATCAATAAAAGAAGTGTAATTATGTTTTCCATGAAATCAAAATTAAAAGAATCTGTCAGAAAATCATGAATCACTTATCTTTGCATCCTGTGTTTAACAAAAAATGTTGCCCCATAAGAAAAGCAGGTGAGCTTAGTGCTTTTAAGTTTACACTACACAGTTCAATTGATCAAATTCATGAAGATTTGGTCAATCAAATATCACTCGATAAATCTGTTTACTTTCAACATAACTACTTAAAAGCTGTAGAGCAATCAAATGCTCAAATAGAGCATAGATATGTGGTGATTTACAAAGAAGATCTACCAATCTCATTCGCCTCTTTTCAGATTTTAAACACTTCTTTTTCAGTTCCTAATGACAATACATCTAAAGTACTTTTGAATTTAAAAAGCTCAGTTGAATTTGTGACTAGAACCCCTATAGAAGAACACTTAAAGTTAAAGGTATTGGTTTGCGGAAATGCTTTTATTACTGGCGAGCACGGTATAGTCATCAACAACAAGGTTGATAAGAAATTAGTCATGCAGGTGTTGGCAGAGGCTACAGATGAGATTTGTAAATATGAAAAGGCACAGAAAAATAAAGTCTCTTTGGTGTTGTTTAAAGATTTCAAGTCTGATTCATTGCACATTTCTGATGCGATTCAAGATTATGGCTTTTCTTCTTTTAAAGCTGACCCTAACCTTGTATTTGAATTAAGTCCTGATTGGAAGAGATTTGATGATTATAAAAATGCATTGAAAGCAAAGTACAGAACCAAACTCAATAAAGCATTGAAATGTAGTGCTGAATTAGAGGTCGTTGATGTTGATGCTGAGTTTTTCTCAAAAAACATTGACCAATTCAATGCTTTGTATGCTCAAGTTGATCAAAAAGCCTCATTTCACTTGGGTACAATCAATATGCAAACATTTATTGAGCTAAAGAAAAGCTATCAAGAAGATTTTATTGTCTGGGCTTATTTCATTGAAGACAAGATGGTCGGATACCTCTCTGCCTTCAGGCATTTAGACACTTTAGATGCACATTTTATAGGCCTAGACTACAGCGTAAATAGAACCTATTATGTCTATCAAAGAATGTTGTATGATTATGTTAAGATTGCTCTAGATTTAAAGCTTTCACGCATTAAATTCGGAAGAACTGCTGGAGAAATTAAAAGCACCATTGGTGCTCATCCAAATGACTTAACGCTTTATGTGCGCCATAACAACAGATTTATCAATAAGCTTACACCACTAGTGAGTAAATCAATCAAGCCTGCTAAGTTTAACTTAAGAAAGCCTTTTAAATAAATTACTCATACAAAGGCACTCCGTTTGTATCAGTTGTTAAGTACTCACTCATGCAATCAAAAAATGGCCGCATTGCCATGAAAGCTTCTTTAACATGTATTAAAAAATTTGCCTCAAGCACTTGCTGATCAGTGAAAGTGGTAGAAACCAAAAACTGCTTGTACCTTAACAAATCGATGTTCTTATGATCTTTAGCATATCCTTTAGGAGCTGTTTTGACTTGAGCGCCTTTAAGGGTATCAAATACACTTTGAAATTCTTTTGAGTGAAGTACTTTTCGTAAAGCAGAAGCATCAAAAGCAAGGTGTGCTCTAATCAACTTTAGATCAGCTGGATTAGGCCCCCAAAATCCACCCCCAGCAAAACAATTCCCGGGCTCAATGTTCAGATAATATCCACCCCTTAACAGGTTTGTCGCTCTGCTCAAATGCATGCCCATATTGGTCTTGTAAGGTGATTTATCTTTTGAGAAACGCACGTCTCTGTAGATTCTAAAACAGGCTTTTTTGCCAGAGATGGTTTCAATTTGATCAACAGTATTCATTTGTTTGATCAGCTCATCCGCAAAGTGCTCAACATTTGATTTTTGATCTAAATAGGTATGCTTGTTTGCGCTAAACCACTCTCTGTTGTTATTTTTCTTGAGTTGATTTAAGAAATTGAACACAGAAGGGTTAATGTTTGTTGACATTTTTTAAATATTTTTGCACTATGATTATTGAGCAAATCTACACAAAATGTTTGGCTCAGGGTTCTTATTTCATTGCCTCTGAAGGTCAGGCAATCGTGATTGATCCACTCAGAGAGACGGCGCCTTATTTAGAGTTATGTGAAAAGCACAATGCTGAAATTAAATATGTATTTGAAACACATTTGCATGCAGATTTTGTGAGTGGTCATGTAAGTTTGGCAAATCAATTAGATGTTCCGATTGTATTTGGTCCTGATGCTGCATTGAACTTTGATGCTCACATTGCACGTGATGGAGATCGATTTGAGTTCGGAGCACTTGAGTTAGAAGTGTTGCACACACCAGGGCATACTCCTGAGAGTTCTTGTTTTTTGCTTTATGACGACCAGCAAAATCAACATGCTTTGTTCAGTGGAGATACACTTTTTATTGGTGATGTAGGCAGACCAGATTTAGCACAAGAAAATACTGGGCTCACTACTGAAGATCTTGCAGGTATGCTGTACGATTCACTGAGAGAAAAAATACTGCCTTTATCTGACCATCTTGTGGTTTATCCTGCTCATGGTGCGGGGTCTGCTTGCGGAAAAAACATGAGCAAAGAAACTCATGACACCCTTGGTAATCAAAAACTCATGAATTATGCTTTACAAGCTGATTTAAGCAAACAAGCGTTTGTTGCTACTTTAGTTGAAGGGCTTGAAGCTCCGCCAAAATATTTTGTTCAAAATGTTGCTTTAAACAAGCAAGGATACACTTCAACAGAAGCATTGCTAAACAAGCAATTGAAAGCTATAAATCCAAATGAATTAAATGATCAGCTGTTAAGTGAGTGTACTATTTTAGATGTTAGGCACCAAAAAGAGTTTGTCAAATCTCATTTGAAAGGCTCTATTTTTATTGGTCTTGATGGAACTTTCGCTCCCTGGGCTGCAACTATTTTAAAAGATGTAAATACACCTTTGTTTTTGGTTTGCGATCAACCAAGAAGACAAGAAGCGTTGATGCGCTTGGCAAGGGTTGGTTTTGATAATGTGGTGGCATACTTAGACGGATCGATTGATCAATGTGCCGATCAATTTTTGAGTCATATTGACTCTATAAGTGCACAAGAATTTGTTTCTAAAAGAATTTTATCATCTGATAATCAAATCATTGATGTTAGAAAAAATAGTGAATTTAAGCTCTCTCATGTAGATGAAGCAAAGCATTATCCTTTGATGAATCTTGAAGATTCGCTTAAAAATATTCAATTAAATCATACAACTCTAGTCTATTGTGCGGGTGGATATCGTTCTGTTATCGCCTGTTCAATAATGACAAAATATTCTACTATTCAACCCGTGAATGTTGAGGGTGGATATTCTGCAATTTCTAAACTTATTCATGCACACCAAAATTAGAGTAGGAGGAGTACCTGAACATTTTAATTTGCCTTGGCATTTGGCCATTGAACAAGGCCGTTTTGCTGAGCACAACCTAGATGTTGAGTGGATTGATTTTGCTGGAGGTACAGGTCAAATGTGTAAAGCCTTAACTGAGCAAACTGCCGATGTTTGTGTCATGCTCACAGAAGGTGCTGTTGCACATATTTGCAAACATCAACAGTTTAAAATTATAAGTAAGTACGTAAATTCTCCTTTAATTTGGGGGGTACATACAGCTCATGAAAATGCCTTACAATTGTATAAAGAGGTATACGATAAAAAATATGCCATTTCTCGTTTCGGATCAGGCTCTCATCTTATGGCCATTGTTGATGCCTACAGCAAGGGTAAGCAACTTGACAAACAGCAATTTCATGTGATTCAAAATTTAAATGGAGCTCTTGAATCTCTTGAAAAGCGACAAACAGATGTTTTTTATTGGGAAAAATATACGACAAAACCCTATGTTGATCAAAAAAAGCTTAGGCGTATTGGAGAGTATGCCACCCCATGGCCTTGTTTTGTGATCGCGGTAAAAAATGAATTTTTACAAGAACATACCTCGGCACTTAAGAGATTGCTAAAAGTGATTCATAGAAGCGCTTATAACTTCATGCATTATCCTGGCGCTGTTGAAAAAATCGAAAAACGATATGGTTTAAAAAGACACGATGTTGAAGATTGGTTTCATTCAACAGAGTGGAGTACTACGCCATATTTAGGCGAAAAAACCATTAAAAATGTTTTATTTGCACTTTCCCGCGCAGCAGTGATCGAAAAAACAGAACAACCCAAATCATTTTTTTACCACAAACTATTTGACTAATTATTATGAAAAAAGCAGAAATACACACAGAAAAAGGCGTTATGCACGTTGATTTTTATGAAAAAGATGCCCCCAAAACAGTTGAAAACTTTATTTCTTTGGCTCAAAAAGGATTTTATGATGGTTTAACCTTTCACAGAGTTATCCCTGATTTTGTTGTTCAAGGCGGATGCCCTGATGGCACTGGAGCAGGAGGGCCTGGATATAAAATTGATTGTGAGTTAGACGGTGAAAATCAATACCATGATAGAGGAGTATTGAGTATGGCACATGCCGGAAGAAATACTGGAGGCTCTCAATTTTTTATTTGTCATTCAAGAACCAATACTGCTCATTTAGACCGAAACCATACATGTTTTGCCAAAGTAGTTGAAGGACTTGATATCATTGATGAGATTAGACAAGGTGATCGCATTGAAAAGATTGTGATTCTTTAACAGTCTAATTCATTTCACTTTGTTAAGTTTGTAAAAATTTTAAAAGTATAACATGTTTAATATTAAAAGAAGTTTATTCGTAGCAGGTATAGCAACATTTAGTTTTGTAGCCTGTAAAGGACAAGAAGGAAAAGAAATTACTATGGAAAATGAAATTGATAAAATCAGCTACTCTTTAGGAGTAAATATAGGAGAGAATCTTAAGCAACAAGGGTTTGATGAAGTAAATCCAGATGCAATTTCAGCTGCCCTAAAAGACGTATTGTCTGGCGCTGAGACAAAAATCACCAAAGAAGAGGCAACTCAAGCTTTAAATGATTACTTCAAAGAAAAGCAAGAAAAAGCTCAAGAAGAGAACGAAGCTAAAGGCAAAAAGTTTCTTGAAGAAAACGCTAAAAAAGATGGAGTTGTGACACTTCCTAGTGGTTTACAGTACAAGATTTTAAAAGAAGGTACTGGTGCTAAGCCAGGTCTTGAAGACAAAGTAACTACCCATTATCATGGTACAACAGTTGATGGTGAAGTTTTTGATAGCTCTGTTGACAGAGGTCAGCCAGCAACGTTTCCTGTGGGTGGAGTAATCAAAGGATGGACAGAGGCACTACAAATGATGCCTACAGGTTCTAAGTGGCAGTTGTTTATTCCTTCAGAATTGGCTTATGGCACAAGAGGTGCAGGTCCTAAAATTGGGCCTAACTCAACATTGATTTTTGATGTTGAATTAATTAGTATCGAAGGCAAATAATAAGTCTTCTTACAAGAAAACAAATAAAAAAGGGCTTTCAGTTTGACTGAAAGCCCTTTTTTATTTAAAGGATTTTTTTTGCTTAAACAGCAACATTAAACGTTCTTAAAGCATCGTTTAAAGATGTTTTTTTATCAGTACTTTCTTTTCGTTTGCCTATAACTAAGGCACATGAAACGCCATATGTGCCAGCACTGAACTTTTTTTGATATGTACCAGGAATCACAACAGAGCGCTCTGGCACTTCTCCTTTGATTTCTTTTGGCTCGTCACCACTTACATCAATAATTTTTGTTGATTGAGTTATGGTTACTCCAGCGCCAATTACAGCTCCTTTTTTTATGTGAACGCCTTCTACAATAATGCTTCTTGATCCGATAAAGCAATCATCTTCAATAATTACAGGCGATGCTTGAACAGGCTCTAATACGCCACCAATGCCTACGCCGCCACTTAAGTGAACATTTTTACCGATCTGAGCGCAAGATCCAACAGTAGCCCAGGTATCAACCATGGTCCCTGAATCAACAAAAGCGCCAATATTTACATAAGAAGGCATCATGATGACTCCTTTTGCTAGAAAGGCACCTTTTCTACAAATCGCATGCGGAACAACTCTTACTCCAAGTTGTTCATAATCTTTTTTCAAAGGAATTTTATCATAAAATTCAAGCGGATCAAGGTTGATGGTTTGCATTTTAGCGATCGGGAAATATAAAATTACTCCTTTTTTCACCCATTCATTTACTTGCCATCCATGATCAGTTGGCTGAGCAACTCGAATCTCTCCTTGGTCTAAGGCATCAATTAGATCATGTATGGCTTTTTTGGTGGTTTTTTCTTTTAGTAAGTCTCTGTCTTGCCATGCTCTGAGAATAATGTCTTTCATTTTATTTAATTTTACAACTCATTTTACTCAAAGATATAATGATTCGAGTGTTTATTGCCAATAGCAATTCTATTATTTTAGAAGGTCTTTCTGTAATGATTGACGCTATAGATGGGGTAGAGGTAGTTGGTAGTGCAAGCTGTGCTAAAAGCATGTTTGAAAAGATTGAACACAAAAAAGTAGACGTCTTGATGATTGATTATACCTCTGAGCTTTTTGATTTAATGGAGCTAAAAAAGCTATTGATTGATTTTAAAAGTATTGAGGTGATTGGCATTACAGATTTTTCTAATCGACATTTATGTGAAAGTGCTTTAAATCTTGGATTAAAGGGGCATATTTTAAACTGTTGTGACAAACAAGAATTAAAAGATTCTATTCTTGCTTTATCTGAAGGACAGCAGTTCTATTGTGAGAAAGTATTACAAACTACTGAAGAAGACGCCTTAAAATCATGTAAGGGCATTAGACTTTCTAAAAGAGAAATTGAAATTATAGGGTTGATTGCAGAAGGCTTAAAAACTCAAGAAATCTCTCAACAACTCTTTTTAAGTGTACA
>JAHDHZ010000011.1:0-13372 GCA_020631045.1 Flavobacteriales bacterium
TAATTTCATCTGAACCATAGTTTGGAATGTATAGTTGCCCATTTCCACTTGTGATGTGCATAGGTCTATCAAAGCCATTTATAGTGTCTGTTACAATACCTTCATTATTTAGTTTTATAATTCGGTTATGATCCCCATCTGAGATGTATAAGGCACCATTAAAAGAACTAAGCCCTATTGGGCTAATACCTTTTAAATCATATTTGTGAGAAAATCCCCATGGTTTGTGGCTTTTACAGCTTGCTAAGCTCAAAATCAGAGCGAAATAAATGATTTGTTTCATATTTATAGGTTTAAAGAGCACCCAGAACAGGGTGCTCAAGTTTTAAAATATTTTATTTTCTGTATCTACAACAAGGAGGTAGGTTCTCGTACGTTTCTCCTGTGGCTGTGTGATTTTCCGTATTGTGGCCGACCATCGCAATGGCTTTTTCAATATTTGATCTAGACACATCCGCTTTGTCAAGCTTAATTTGTAAAAGTTTGGTGTTCTCATTCCAATCAGCACTGAGGACACCTTCTACTGATTTTGCAGCCTTTTCAATACGCGCTTTACACATGCCGCAATTTCCTTCTACCTTGAAACTTATAGAGGTGACAGATTTATCACCTTTTGCGGTATTCTTACTTGCCTCGCTTCGTTCTAGCTTACCATCAGCTCTTATAATTTCAACTTGAATGGGTGTATAGCCTGCTTTTTCCACCTGCTGTTCTACCTGAACTATACTTAGCGAGTCAGCACTTGGAAATTCAAAAGTGAAAATGCCTGTTTCCATATCAATATTAGGGGCCTTCATGCCTTTTAGCTCCTTGAATTTTTTCTCCAATCCATAGGCACAGAAAGGGCAGCCTAAGCCATCTACCTTCACAGTAAAAGCATCCATTTGTTTGCTATTGTTTTGACTGAATCCTAAAACAGGCATGAGTATCATGCTTAAAATTGTTGTAATATTTATAATTGTTTTCATTGTTAAAAATTTTAATGGTTAAAAAACATAGCGTGTTCCAACAAGCACACTTCTTTTAAAGTTTTGAATAGTATTATCTTGAATAAGAGGGAACTGAATAGCAGCCTCTACTGTTAAGCGCTTAATGGCATATTGAAGCCCTTGTGCGTACAACAGGCGATAGCCGCCAGTATTGTAAAACCAACTGTTCTGATATTCAAAATACAGGTTGACTTGTTTAACAGGATAACTAGGTTTAAGTAGTGGCAATCCAAAGCCGAGTTTGTGCTTAAACTCTCTAAGAGAAGAATTGCCACTCATATTTACCCCTAGTTCATTAGAAATACCATATTTGATGCTTTCGTAACCTGCCACTACACCAACATAGCTTTGGTAAGTACCTGTTAAAATACCATCTAAATTATAGGCCTTCCCTGTTGGTAAAGTTTGTAAGGTTTTGGCAAGCATTCTAAACGTTTTACCAGTAGCATCTTTTCGATAAAACTGGTATTTACCAAGCAGCTCTACATCTCCAAGACCTGAAAAGTTCTTTGGAGCCTGTATCAAACTTTCACTAAACGCTAGATTCACATAGGGAATATGAATAGCAAATAATAAGCTTGATATTGGTAGGTAGTGAACCATTAGAGGAGCCTTTGTGAAAATTCCCTGGTCGGTAGTTCTAATTTCTGTGAGTGATTTAATGATCACTCGTTTCGCTCCAAGCATGATAGGCTTGTCTGCTGTAATAGGTGGCCCTTGAGCCAGTGTGTTTATTACGATTAAATTTAGTGTAACAAACACTGGTAAAATATTTTTCATTGTACATTATTTGAAATAAAACATAGAAATCCTAGCTCATGACCTGATGAGTAGGGTTATGTATAGTTCAAATAGATTTAAAGAAGAAATCGTTGCATAAGGATGCAAATATCCTTACCCAACAAAGGAGGGATTTTTTGAGGTAAATAAACAAATACACTCGCTAAAGGATGTTTGGCTTCAATGTACTCTGTAAAATTTTGTGTTGTGAAAAGCGCAATTGAACTAAAGTCAATATTTGTTAACGGAGTAATCTGTAAATCAACATCTGCTTGAATAAGTTGGGTAGTATTATTGCAACAAGGAGATTCTTCAGTAGAACTACAACATGATTTTTTAGCGGGAAGTAAGCTAATTGATTTGAGGTTTCCCTCACAAAAGTGTTTGGTGATTAAAAGACCGCTTCCTGCTGTTAATACAAGCAGAGATAGGATAATGGGAAGACTTTTGTATCTTAAAAACTGAATCATTCTCGTTGTAAAGATACAAATAGCTCGTAAAATATCTCAAATTCGATCTATTGCATTTCATTACTTAGCAAAAACCCCATGTAGTTGAAGGCTTGAAGTGCTGTTTCTAAGTATGCCTTCTATGTGTCCTAACGAAAGGAAGTGTTGGTTAAGGTGTGTTATATTTTTCCAAAAAAAGGATGCTCGCCAATTCTCTCAGCATACTGCTGCTTAGTCACCTTAATATACTTCATAAACATCTTTTCAGTTTTGTGTCCAGAAATAGCCATTATAGCTAAAGAATCTAAACCTTCTAAATAGGCGTTGGTGCAAAAAGACCGTCTTGCAGTGTGTGTCTGAATCAATTCGTATTTTAAATATTCTTTAATAGATGTTTTTCCTCCAAGGGTTTTTCTGATGCGTACTTTTTCATTGATGCCAGCTAGCTGGCCAATCTCTTTGATGACTTCATTTATCTTTTGATCTGCTACGCTACTTGGTAGTCCATTGTTTTTAGTGATGATGTTCTGTACTTTTTTTGATACAGGAATAATAGATTCTTCTCCAGTTTTTTGAGACCAAACTTTAAAATATTGCTTTTTGTTGCTTGTGAAAATATGTTCCTTGCTCAATTTATTGTAATCAGAAACCCTAAGCCCAGTGCTGCACCCAATCAAAAACAAATCCCTTACATTTTCATAGATCTTTGGGTGAGCACCCAAGTCAAGCTCTTCAATTAGGTTGATTTCATCAAGGGTTAAGAAGATGTTATAGACATCCTCTCTAGGAGCTGTCCATTCTTCTGGATCAAAATTTGGCAAAGAAGTATGGTGCTTTTTGATGATGTGTTTGCAAAAGGTTTTAAAGTCAGAGATGATTTTTCCTGTGTAGTTGTCAGAAAATTTATGCTTGTAGCAGTGATTAACAATGTTATGGTAGAGTTGCTCATTGACGTCTTGAAATTCAATTGTGTCGAGTTTTAAGAAGAAGGTCTCAAGAAACTTTAGCTTTGTGTTTATGGCTTTGGCTGTGGAGGCTTTAATCGTTTTACTTCCTCTAATACTTTTGTCAAGTAAATTAGATCGGTAACCTTTAAATAATTCAATAAATGATTGTTGAGGTGTAATCTCTGGTTCTTTATAAATAAAATTGTTAAACTGTTGTAGAATCTTGGTTAGGGTAGAGTTGTCAAATACCTCCTTTTGAATCAGTGAGGTGTCGTACTTTTCAAGTATTTGATTTTTTAGTTCCCTTAGATAAGCATTGTAGGTATTGTGCATTGGTTCTTCACTTGTAATGCTTACGGTTTGTTTGTTTTCGTTCCAATGCTTTTTATTAGCTAGTGAAATACCGGTCTTTTTTTGAATGCGCTTGCCTCTTCCAAAGCTAAAATCCAATTGAACTTGCCCTCCTTTTTCGTTTTTAATGGTAGAGGGCCTAAAGCGGTATTTCAATGTAGCCATATTGTAAAGGTAGCTTGTTTTAAAATTTGTCACAACATTTGTCACAACATTTTCTTTATAAGCTTAATTTATATTTTATGTGATTTTATTTTAAATATTTGATTTACAATACTTTTAAAGTAAAACACAGTAAATTTAGGTTTATTGAAATAAGGTATTTTGTTGTCCGTCCGTGACCTCAAATAAAAGCCCACTTTAGTGGGCTTTTTATATTTTATTTCAGTATATCACTTAGATTGAGCTTAAAAACACCCTTGACTTGAATTCATTATTTTAAGACCTTCACAATTCTTGAATTCTTAAACTTAAAATACATTGTGATGAATAAAATAATAAATCTCAAAATGATGGCTGCTTTTATGTTGAGTTTGGCCTTATTTTCAAATGATGCTTGTAATACAGAAGCGCCAGAGCCAAATCCTGGAGAACCAGATAAAATTGTTAAAGATGTTTGTTCTGAAGAGCTGAAAAACATTGAAGGAACTTGGATTACTGAAACTGTAAAAGAAGAAGTTGAAACTTTTCGTTATTGGACAGGCAACCAAGAAGAGGTAGTTCATGTTCAGATTGAAATGATTTACCTTCAAGAAGAAGAAGGCTTGTTCTATACATTTCACCTAACATCTCAGAGTGTTGATGAACAATATCCTGATCCAGATATTTTGGTTAATATATATAATTGTCAAGGAATGCTGTTTGATGAAAGTGTTGATATCTGGAACTTAGACCATGAATCGATTAAAACCTTTGAGCTTTATAACGAGCCATCTTAAAAAGACTAGTTTTTATTAGGGGTCAAAAATTTAATAAAAAAGGCTGTTTCAAAAAATGAGATGGCCTTTTTTGTTTTATGGTACTCTTATTCCGAACTTAGGTTCTAAGGTATAATGTGAATTGTTTTACTAATTCGTTTACCGTCTTTTAAAGCTTGAATATAAAATATGCCCTGGCTTTTAGTTGGTAAAACAATGCGATTATTTGATTGTGTGAAAGCGATTTTTCTGGAGAGTTGATCGTAAACTTCAATTGAGAATTGATCTAAGGGTACATTGCTTTTTAAATGAAAAATAGAGCTCGTGTTGGGGTTAGGGAAGATTTGAATTGATTTGTTCTCTTCAAGTTGTCGATTAGATGTTGGCCAGCACACTACATTGTTAGTGTCTAAAACCCCTGTATTGTGCAAATTTTCTTCAGATACCAAATAGTTTCTGCCTGCAATAGGGCTGTTTAAACACGCCCGCATACGCGCTTTTTGCCCGTGGGTAAACATTTTGTTGCAATAAGAATATTCCATCATATTTTGCACGTTTTCTTTTACTGTATCACAAGAAGTTCCGTTTAAGTTGCAGCTCGTCCATCCGATGGTGTTGGGTGTGTCATCAACCAAGTCATCAAAGTAACAGTTGGTGTCTTGGGCACACTCTAAAAAGAAAAAACCAGGAACATTGTTGCCTCCCCATGTGTGGTGTAGGTTCAGGTAATGCCCGAACTCATGGGCAAGTACTACAGAGCGGGTGGGATTCGATGTGCCGATGCTGCCTGTATAGTTGTGCCCGATGACAATACCATCCCACTCACTAATAGTGTCTGCATCAGAAGGCCAAACGGCATGACCTGCAAGTCCTGCAGCGTTTTTTACCACATAAATATTGGCGTACATGTGCGGGGGCCATTGAATCAAGGTCTTTACGTTGTGATCGGCATTGTTGGTAAGCGACGATTCAACCCTATTGATGCCATTGGTGCAGTGTCCGGTAGGATCTTTTTTTGCCAAGCGAAATTCAATATTGCATTTAGCATGAAGAGGTTTGAACGTTTCATGAATGAAAGTAGTGTCTCCAAACTGTTTATTGAATCTTTTATTCAATACATCAACCGCATTGATGATTTGTGCATCTGTTATATTTTCTGATCCGTTTTCGTGGATGACATGAAAAACTATGGGTACAATAATGGTGTCTTCAGATGGATTTTTTTGATGGATGAATTCCCAGGTGTGTTGCTCAAGAAGTTGATCATTTTTAATAACCTGAGAAGCTATTTCTGGGTTATGTTCTAGGGTGGATATTCTCAGTTCATCAGATCCACAAAGTTGAAGATGTTGAGCATTTAGGCAGAAAGTAGATGCAAAAATTATAAGGGTACTCAGTAGGTTTTTCATGACTCAAATTTAGCCATGTTTAAAGAGTTTCAAAACTTTCGAACAATGTTAAATCCAAAAAACACATCGCCACTCATCCAATCGCCTTCAGCATTTGATAAAAAGCTTGGAGCATTAGCGCTTTGTGAGTTAGAAAAAACAAATTGAAAAACGTGCCCTCCAGTATTTAAGTCTAGGCCAATACTCAAAGGGTCTTGATAGATAGATTGCTTGTTTCTGTTAAGGTGATAAGCATAATCAATCGTTAGACTTAATAATTTGTTAAGCCTGTAAAGTCCGCCTAAGGCAATGGCATATTGATCATGTGCTTGAGAGGCTTCTAAAACTAAATTTTGTCTTACAAAACTTGGTGCAATTTGTAAGGCGATTCTTGGGCTAATTGATCTTGAGAGTAAAAGTTGAGAGGCGTAGCTCAATCGATCTGCCAAAATGAGGTAAGGGTATTGTCCAGTGCTTACTTGCGTGTTGATGTTGCTGGTTAAAAACAAAGAGGCGTTGAAAGGCCAAGAGTTAGATTGCTCTTTTAGTTTGATTTTTGAAGATACTGCGTAAGTTCTTCTTAAAGACTCTCTTGAAGCACTGATTTGAACGCGATCAGTAAGTCCGTAGGTTAATCTAATATTAGTAATGGCATTGTCTAGGCCAAAAAAAGTGTTGATTCCGCCCTTTACCGATCCAAAACGGTGAGAAACGTACATGTAAAAAGTTTTTGCTTCAGCTTGATGTGTTGATGCTGTATGTGCAATTTTTGAGGCGAAAAAAGCTTGCGAAATTACATTGCTGTCTTGAGCAAGCCAACTGTTGCTTATAAGAAGGCAGGCAATAAAAATGTATAGATGTTTCATAGTAAATAAAGCAAATTAAATTAGTTCTCAGGCATCTGATCATCTACCCATTGGGTAACCAAGGCTCTGTTTTGTTCTGACATCAACCCTGAAGGAGGCATAGGATTTGAGTTATTGGTGATTGCATTTAATAATTGTTGATTTTCAACAGCAAATACCGTTGATGCATAATCGTTTAAGTCTACTGATGCGGTTGGATTGCTTCCGAAATGACAAGGGGTACAATTGGCTTGAAATAAGGGCGCAATATCATTGGTGTAAGTCACTGTAAGTAGTGAGTCTGTGGGTGGAGGTGTGGTTTCTTCAAGTGTTGCTTTTGTGCAAAACGTAAAATTGAAGACGATCAAGCCGACTAAGCTTAATATAATAGTGCATTGCTTATTCATAAATCAAAATTATATAAACTGTTTAAACCGCTTCTTAGTTTTGCCAAAAAATGATTTTACTGCTCGTAATTGTATCGGCATCTTCGTAAATGTCAATGCGTATTGGAGCTTGAAAGGTAAATTCAATTTTCATGTCTAAATCTCCGTGCGTGCTGCTTGTAAAGCTCTGAGATTTCCCTTGAGGCTCTATCAGTGAGGCGATCCAGTTTTCAAGATTACTAGTTTGCCAAACCACATGTGTGTACTCAGAGAGATTTGTAAGTACAACCTTTAGGGTTTGGTCTTTTTCTAGATTGGCTGCTATAGAATATATAGTACTAGCATTTAGTATGCTTGAATCTTTAAGGGCTAAAATATTTGTGCCGTTAAAACTTATGGGTGGATACCATGCGACTTTTTTACGGTCTTCTTTCTTACAAGAAAATATTAGCAAACAGCCAAAAGCAATGATCAATAGTTTTTTCACAGTGTAAAAATACTGTTTTTATAGTTATTTTATCTCTTAGGTCTTGTTTTCAAAAAAAGGGAGTGGAGAAGAAAAAAAATTTTCGGCTCTCGGTCCTTGCGGATCGAATTTTCTCAAAATTTTTTTCTTCTCCACTCCCCTTTTTCGAAAACAACTAAACTTTAAAATAAGAAAGAGACTAAAAAAATTATATTTTAGTGATCAAAATCATCACACATGAATGCCCTTAGATCATTGATTTTCGTTTCAATGTTTTGTCTGAGTAATGTTTTGTTTGCTCAATATGTTTTGCAAGATGTTTCTGAGGTAAAGCACCAACGCAATTGGATTTCTCAGATTCAAGCTTTTCAAACATCCAACATTGCGCCCAAAGAAAATAGACCACAAAGTACTTGTTATGCAGATAAAATGTGGTTCGGAAAGTGGTTGCACTTTAAATCGACAACAAAGGCTGTTGAATTGAGATTGAAGTATGGCGGGCAATATGGGACCTTAAGACATCCTAGAATCACTCTTTATAATTCAAATTTCGAAGAAGTGAAATGTGAGAAATATGATGCTTATACAGTTGATTTATTGTTGTATTCAGAGATTGAGTCTGGTAAAGATTACTACGTGTTTGTTTCTCCACCCAATTTTGAAGAAGATGGCGGGACTTTTACTTTGGGAGTTTCAAATGAATTTCACTATGATTATGCCAGTGGAGCCTATCAGATACCTTCGACAAATCACTATTGTACAGAAGATAAAAGGTTGAGTACTTCAGGAGCAACTTCTCAAGGTGTAGGGTCTACATGTAGTGAAGGGTCGCCTAATTTTAACAGGTGGTTTCAGTTTAAGGCAGCTTCTTCAAAACTTGAGGTAAAGGTTTATCCAACCGGTTTAGAAGGTGATTTTCAATGGCCTTATTTGACCATTTTTGATGAGAATTTTAAGCAAGTAAAATGTCAAGCGCCTACCGATGTTGTGGGCGGGGTAGATCAGATTTATGTTGATGATCTAGAAGTTTCAAAGACTTATTATTTGTCGGTTGATCACAATTATAATGAAAAGTATAAAGGGTCTTTTCAATTGTGTTTTCATGATTTTGTAGAGCAAGCTAACTATGAATTACATGGTTTAATCACAGATCAGACGGGTAAGGTTGTTTCTGGGGCAAAACTTGAAATTCAAGATAAGGGTGCTAGTCAAGTGCTTCTTGCTGATCAAAAAGGACGAGTAAAGTTTAAATTAGATCGATTGCCCAAACAAAATGAGTTTGTTGCAATGCTTGAGCAAGCAAATCATCATGTAGACTTGATTGTTGTTGATGAAGATAAGCGTGTGGTTGGAGTGGGTAAAAAAGAGCCTTTGGGTAAACAGGTTCGTCTTGTGAAAAGAGATCAAAACTGCGGAACGCTTTTGCTTTTTAATTGTGACGAGCAACAAAACGTACAAATTGAGAAAGGTAAAAAAGGAGTTTTAGGTAAAGTAGTTCAAGATAAAGATCGTTTATCTGGTGTGGGTGGAGTGCAGTTTGATTTGTATGATCATAAATTCAATAAAGTAGGGCAGGTTAATTCTGATGATCGCGGATTTTTTGAGTTTAAAAATTTAGATCCTGACAGATTATTTTTGGTTAAAATGCAAGCAAAAGATCAAGAACTATATACAGAAATATTAGAACTTGATGATCAGAAAAAACCTACCAAAACCTCTACTTCTGAGGGGTTAGATGAAAATGGATTTTTTCATTTTAAAAAATTGCCAAGAGACAATCAAAAATTGATTGATGTGCAAGCGATAGATCATAGTATGCCTCTGTTGTTTGCTCTTGAAGAGCAGACTCCGATTCAGTTGAAGAATGTTTATTTTAAAAAGGCTAGTGCAGAGTTGTTAGAAACATCGATTCCACAATTAAATTTACTGGCCAAAGAACTAAAATCAAATCAAGGCATTTCAATTGATATTTTAGGTCATACTGACAATGTCGGAGATGTGAATTTTAACCTCGCACTTTCTCAGCAGAGAGCCAAGCAAGTTGCCAGTCAATTAATTGCTCTAGGGATTGATGCTTCTAGAGTGAATGCAATTGGTTTGGGGTCAACCAAGCCTTTGGGAGACAATAAAACTGATCAGGGAAGAAAAGCCAACAGAAGAGTTGAGTTTCAGATTTCAAAAAAAGAGTAAAGCTGATCAGCCAGTACAATAGGAAAGCCAATTTCTTTAATGCGCTTAATTTTTCTTATTTCTAAATCTTGTTCTTGGGCAATTTCTTCTAAGTTATCATGCCAAACAAACCAAGTTCTAATGAACAAATTTTGATGGCTTAGAACATGCTTTTTAATTTCAAGTTGTCTGATCTCAGAACTTTGCTTTAAGTAGTTTACGAGCTTTTGATCAGAAAAGCCTTTGGGGTGCGAAGATGCATGTTCGATTAAAAGTCCTTGGTACAACCCTTTCCAGATGCCTTGAGTTCTTTTTTTGCAAAGCAACTCGGTCTTGTTGTGAAAAAATATATAGTCTAAATAACGGTTGGTTTTTTTGAGTTTTTTACTCTTAAAAGGCAACACTTCAACTTTATTATCTCTAAGGGCCATGCAAGTATCAGAAAACACACAGCTTGTACATTTAGGATTTTTTGGAGTGCAATGTAAAGCTCCGAATTCCATAATAGCTTGATTGAATGTATCAGGATGGGTTTGGTCAATCAAAGAGCTGGCAAGCTCAAAAAGCAATTTTTGTGTTTGGTTCACATCAATGGGTCGCTCAATTTTAAAATGCCTGCACAAGACTCTGGCAACATTGCCATCTACAACCGGTACAACTTGCTTGAAACAAAAAGAGGCAATTGCAGCAGCAGTGTATCTGCCGACACCTTTTAAGCTTTGAAGGTCTTTGAACGAGCTAGGAAATTTTCCATTTAACTCATTTGCAATATATTTGGCAGTAAAGTGCAGGTTTCTAGCTCTAGAGTAATATCCTAGGCCTTGCCAATCAGCTAAAACGCTATCTTCTGAAGCTTTAGCAAGATCAAAAACAGTAGGGTAGTTGCGCGCAAATTTTTCGTAATAAGCAAGCCCCTGATCAATTCTTGTTTGTTGTAAAATAATTTCAGAAAGCCATATCAAATAAGGCTCTTTAGTCTCTCTCCAAGGCAATGATCTTTTGTTTTGCTTATACCATTTAATTAGTAAAGAAGAAAAGTTTTGAGTTAAGGTTTCCATTCTACTTCAATGGCATTGTAGTGTTTTGCATAGAAACGCGCAAGGGTAAAAAAGTAATCAGACAAGCGGTTTAAGTAGGCTAGAATAAGACTATCAATGGCAGTCTTTTGATGTAATTTAACGACTGCTCGCTCAACATTTCGGCAATGGGTTCTGCAAATGTGCGTCTGAGAAACAACAATATGCCCCCCTGGTAAGATAAAGGCTTTTAAAGGTTCTAGTACTTCATCGTATTGATCGATAAATTGCTCTAAGCGATCAATTTTTACTTGCTCTAGCCCAGGTAAATGTGTTTTGCTTTTTTCGTTTTCTGTAGCCAGGTGTGAACCAATGGTAAATAGATAATGTTGAATTTCGATCAATTCTCTTTTGCTGGAGTCATGATCAATTTGGTCTCTAAGTAAGCCAATATGCGCATTGAGCTCATCGCATAGACCGTAACTTTCAATTCTATCATCAGACTTATAAAGGCGGTTGCCGCCGAAGAGTGCTGTTTGGCCCTCATCTCCTTTTTTAGTGTAAATCTTCACGATTATTTATTTGTTTTTGTTTCTTTGCCTCCAAAGATACACACAGATGTTCATTAATTACGCCCAAAAATCAACACAATATATTGTGCTTGTTTTGCTCTCAATCATTTGGGGTTCTTCTTTTTTGTTGATGAAGCGAGGACTCGAAGATTTTACGGCTTTTCAAGTAGCTGGTTTTAGAATGTTTGTTGCCTTTTTAGTGCTCTCGCCTTTGAGTATCAAACACTTGCCTAAGCTCAAAAAAAATGCTGGTTTGTTGCTTGTCTCTGTCTTGTTGGGTAGTGTCTTTCCGGCTTATTTATTCGCCAAAGCTCAAACCAACATCGATAGTAATTTGGCTGGAATTTTAAATGCTTTTGTGCCTTGTTTAACTGTTTTGTTTGGATTTTTAGTGTTCAAAACCAAGCCCACTTTAAAGCAAATTCTAGGTGTTTTGGTTGGATTGCTCGGGGTTTTGGGTCTTATTTTAACCAATATGCAAACCCAAATCAACTTTGATTTTAGATACGCCCTCTTGGTTGTTTTGGCAACGATGTGTTATGCTTTTAATGTAAATGTACTCAAATCATGGTTGGGGCATTTATCTGGTATTGAGGTCACTACACTCTCTTTCTTATTTGTTGGGCCAATTAGTTTAGCAATGCTCTTTGCTTCTGGTTTTTTTGACGCGCTCTCACCTCAGAGCTATGACTCTTTGGGTTATATTGCTTTGCTTGGATTGACATCAACGGCCATTGCTATTATTATTTTCAATGATTTATTGAGAGCCACTTCAGCTTTGTTCGGCTCTTCTGTGACTTACTTGATCCCTTTGGTAGCTATTGTCATCGGATTTTTTGATTCAGAAGTTATCACCTTAACTCAGCTTGGCTTAACTGCCTTGATTTTAGTGGCGGTAAGGTTAATTAGGTGAAGTGTTGTAAGGTAGGGAGGAAAGCAATTTTTTGAGAAACTCTGATCCGCCAGGACCAGGAGCCGAAAAAATGTTTCCTCCCTACCTTACAACATAACTCTCGTATTAAAATCTTACTTTTGTTTCTTATATGCCTAAAACTCCCATACTTGAAATTTGCTCAGAAATCACCGCTGGCACTCGCGGATCATCGCTCGGTCCAAAGGCCATAAGAGCAGTGTCTCGATCGTTGCAAGATGGTTTTTTTCAAGGTCGTGAAGTCATTGAGGTGCAAGATCAAAACAATGCCCTTGATCAACAAAATTTAACTCCATTTGCAAAGCACATCGAAAGCTATAAAAAGATCTTTGATCAGAATAAAGAAAAAACTCAAAACATTTTTCAAGAATATGATAAATGCATTGTGCTTTCTGGTGATCACGGAAATGCAGCGGGTGTGATTCAAGGCCTGCGCACCGCTCATCCAACCCAAAAAATGGGGTTAATTTGGATTGACGCCCATGCCGATATACACTCTCCGTACACCACACCCTCAGGCAATATGCACGGCATGCCCATCAGTATTGTGTTGGCTGAAAACAACTTAGGCAAGCAGCAGAATACGCCATCCACCCAAGCCATTACGCTGTGGGAGCAAATGCAAAAAATTAAATCAAATTCACAGGTGCAGCTTATTTACATTGGAGTTCGAGACACCGAGGAGCCAGAAGATTACATCATTCAAAAACGGGGCATTGAAAACCTAAAGGTTGAGCAAGTACACGATTGGGGCGTGCAGAAAACCACTGAAAAAATCAAGGCCACACTTTCAGATTGTGATTACATCTACATTTCTTTTGATGTTGATTCGTTAGATCCTGAAAAGGTAAGTTTTGGTACAGGTACACCAGTAAAAAATGGGCTTGATTTTGACTTTACCAAAAGCCTTGTAAGACAGTTAATTGCTGAGCTGAATGTAAAGGTGTTTGAATGCACAGAAGTAAACCCTTTGTTAGACAATAAAACCAATTTGATGGCTGAAAAAGCCTATGAGATGGTAAAAATGGTAGATGAGATATTATGATTAACCGCCTTAAAGATCAACTTCAAAAGCATATTGAAGCCTGTTTGAACACGCCTTTACATCAGGGGCAATTTCAATTGAATTATACCAAAAAAGAGTTTGAAGGAGAGTTGACTGTGGT
>JAHDHZ010000011.1:13472-55854 GCA_020631045.1 Flavobacteriales bacterium
GGCAATTTCAATTGAATTATACCAAAAAAGAGTTTGAAGGAGAGTTGACTGTGGTTGTGTTTCCGTTGTTGAAGCTCTTAAAAAAATCTCCTGAACAAACCGCTCAATTGCTGGGGGAGTATTTGTTAAACACTGAGTTTGTCAAAGATTTCAATGTGGTAAAAGGCTTTTTAAATCTCTCATTTACCGATGAGTTTTTCTTAAGTGAGTTTGCTAAAAGCATACAAGACAAACAGGGGCTTGTAACACTTGCCGCAACAAAAGAAGAGGTCATTTTAGAGTATTCCTCACCTAATACCAATAAACCCTTGCATTTGGGTCACATTCGAAATAATTTATTGGGCTATTCTGTAGCCGAAATTTTAAAGGCTGCGGGTCGTAAGGTTGTTAAAACACAGATCATCAATGATCGAGGCATTCACATTTGCAAATCAATGGTGGCTTGGCAAAAATTTGCTGATGGATCTACTCCTGCATCAACAGGCCTAAAAGGCGATAAACTGGTAGGTGATTATTACGTGAAATTTGATCAGCAGTACAAAAAAGAAATCGCTGAGTTGATTGCGCAAGGCAAAGAAGAAAAACAAGCTGAAGCCCAAGCGCCCATTATGCTTGAGGCACGGCAAATGCTAAAAGATTGGGAGGCGGGCAAAGAGCAAGTCGTTGAACTTTGGAAAACCATGAACAGCTGGGTGTATGCAGGCTTTGATCAAACCTATGAGCGTTTGGGTGTTGATTTTGACAAGCTTTATTATGAATCAAATACCTATTTGACCGGTAAGCAATTGGTTGAGCAAGGCCTTGAAAAAGGCGTATTTTATCGCCGTGAAGATGGTTCTGTGTGGTGTGATTTAACCTCTGATGGATTAGATGAAAAACTGGTGTTGCGCGCTGATGGAACGGCTGTGTACATGACCCAAGACATCGGAACAGCCGTCTTGCGTTTTCAAGATTATCCTTCTGCTACCCACCAGATTTATACAGTGGGCAATGAACAAGATTACCACTTTAAAGTCTTGTTTTTAATTTTACAAAAACTGGGCTTTGAAAAGGCTAAAAACAATTACCACCTCTCATACGGTATGATGGAATTGCCCAGCGGCAAAATGAAATCTCGAGAAGGTACGGTAGTTGATGCCGATGACTTGATGCAAGAGATGATCGATACGGCAAGACAAACCACTGAAGAGTTGGGTAAGCTAGACGATATGGCTGATGCTGAAAAACAAACGCTTTATGCACAAATCGGGCTTGGGGCACTCAAGTATTTTATCTTAAAGGTTGATCCTAAGAAAAAAATGCTGTTTAACCCTGAAGAATCAATCGATTTCAATGGCAATACAGCCCCTTTTATTCAATATACTCACGCTAGAGTTTGCTCAATTGCTAGAAGAGCTGCTGATTTGGGGCTCACAGACCATTTTGATGCAGCTAAGGTTCAATTAGACTCTTCAGAAAAAGCGGTGTTGACCTTGCTGTTTTCGTATGTTGAAACGCTCAGTGAGGCGGCAAAAAATTATTCTCCCGCATTGATTGCGAATTACTTGTATGATCTGGCAAAAACCTACAACCAGTTTTACCAATCAGTTTCTATCTTAAGAGAAGAGAACAAAGATGCTCAAACTTTTAGATTACAGCTCAGTGAAATGACTGCTTTTGTGATTCAAGAAGGTTTTAAGCTGTTAGGCATTCAGTCGCCCCAAAGAATGTAGTGCGTTTAACTTCTAAAGAAATAGTTATTCTAGCCATTCTGGCAGCCATCAACTTTACCCATATTGTTGATTTTATGGTCTTAATGCCTTTGCAACCTCAATTAGAATTGATTTTTGACTTGAGCCCCACGCGTTGGAGTTGGGTGGTTTCATCGTACTCATTTGCGGCTTTTTTGAGCGGCCTTGCCAGTGTGTTTTTTATTGATTGCATCGATCGCAAAGCTTTTTTGTTATGGGTATATTTAGGCTTTTTGTTGGCCACTGTTTTGTGTGGATGGGCTAATAGCTTTGAGATGTTGTTGATTGCTCGATGTTTGGCTGGGGCGTTCGGAGGCATTATTTCATCAGCTATTCTAGCGATGGTTGGTGATTTGATTGTTTTTGAGAAGCGGGGTCGTGCGATGGGAGTAATTATGCTGGGTTTTTCTTTGGCAGCTGCCTTGGGTGTGCCTTTTGGTATCTATTTGGGTACAAGCTATTCTTGGCGTATGCCGTTTTATGTATTGGGTGCTATGTCGTTGGTGCTATTGCTAATTGGTTTGTTTGTAGTGCCTAAAGTACAGGTGCAAAACAAGCAATTTTCTTTAAGTGCCATTTTAAAGGGTATTAAAAATATTTGGACCACTTCAAAAACAGCCATGACCTTGGTGTTTTATTTTCTATTGATTTTCTCTCAGTTTATCATGATTCCGTTTTTAACCCCTTTTATGGTTAAAAATGTGGGCTTTAGTGATTTAGATTTGGTTGTGATGTATGGCTTGGGTGGAGGAGCAACCTTAATCACAGCACCCATCATTGGCAAACTTTCTGATCGAGTAGGATTCATCAAGGGGTTTCAAATCACCTTGTTTTTATCGTTGATTCCATTGTGTGCTGTACCTTTCTTGCCTTTTAAAGCGTTTTTAATTGCTTTTGTCATCTCAACACTGTTCTTCACTATTGTGAGTGGAAGAATCATTCCTGCAATGGCAATTTTGGTCTCTGTAGTGCCTGATCATTTAAGAGGCATGTACATGAGTTTTAGAGCCGTTGTGCAACAATTGGCCTCAGCTCTTTCAGCATTGATTGCTGGGTTTATTGTAATCGAACAAGCAGGTGCTTATGTATATTATGAGTGGTTGGCTGCAGTGGCTGTTTTGGTGTCTTTGAGTAGTTTGTTTTTTGTAAGATTTAGCAAGTGATGAGCATCAGGAAGCTTCGAAAATGCCTTTTGGAGTGCTGACAAACCTTTGGTTTGAATGCACCCCAAAAGGTATTTTCTACGCTCTTTCAAAACACCAAATATGTATTTAATAGGCTTTGGGAGGTTTCTTTTGTGTGCCTTCAAAGCTTGTCTTTGTCAGCACACAAAAGAAACCTCCCAAAACCTGTAGTTAGATATTAACAAGGTTTTTTTTTTTTTTGGAAAATCACTAAATTCATGATTTTTATGCAATTTTTGCTTCGAAAACATAGCGTATTTTTAGGTTTTTTGACCTTTTTGAGTGCTTCTGTCAATGCCCAAAATCCGGGAGGTGTACCCTCTGCAAATATGAATTTATGGATTACGGCCGACTCTTTAGTTTTTAGTGGTGGATCAGCTGCGAATGATGCAGATGCCGTAGATGGGTGGAATGACCTTTCAGGTAACAGGGTCAATGATTTTGCAGATTCTAACATGGCGCCACCTACCTATCGAAGCAATGCCCAAGACAACATCAATTATCACCCCATTGTAGAGTTTGATGGCATAAATGATGGAATGAATTTGGGCGATGATTATATTTTCACGCCAGCTGCAAAACTTGGGCAAACTTGGTTTTCGGTAGTAAAATCTGATGATCATGCTAATGCAAAAACCTTACAGCCGATTTTTGACTTTGGTTACCTACAGACAAGAGGCTATGGATTGATAAAAACTAAAAATAGATCTTTGATATATACGCCAGCTGTTTTAGGAGGAAAGCCACTTGAAATGACATTTACATCAGATACATTACCAGAGCTTAACCGATCTATTATTGACTTCGGTGATTCTCTAGCAATGTTTAAAAATGGAGATGAACTCTCAAATTCAACAAATCAAACATTGGTCGCACTCACAGCTAGTCAAATTGATGAATTACCTGTGCCAGATTTAACTGATGGGCCTTTTACTATAGGTAGAATTTCAAAAACAGGCCTAATCAATAATAACCTCGGTCGATACCTTCAAGGTAAATTCTGTGAACTCATTGGTTTTGATACCTTACTTACCGACACCCAAATTCAAAAAATCGAAACGTATTTGACCTTGAAATACAGCCTTAAATACACAAAAAATTATCTGGCAAGTGACTCTACAATTATGTACAATACTTCAACCTTTAACGAATTCACCATAGGCATTGCAAGAGATGATTCTAGCAATATTTTTCAAAAGCAATCGCGTGATTTTTACGATACTACGCGCATTTATTTGGGTACACTTGCATCAGATAACGCTTCAAATACCTCTACAAAAGCTGATTTTACAGGTGATATTCGTTATTTAGTGATGGGTTCAGACGGTAAGATTATGGCTTCAAGTACAGCTGCCAAAAATGAAAAACCAAGTGGCATTTACTCAAGAATTGCTCGAGAATTTAAACTTAAAAATACCCGTTTTACTGGGACTTTTAACCTTGATTTTAGGTTAAATAAATGTGCTGATACTAGTAGAGTAGATAAAGATCATTTAAGGCTTTTGGTAGATACTGATGATGATTTCTCTGATGCTACTATTTATAGTAGTGCTGATGGGCTTACCTTTAGTTATGCAGATGGCGTAATTTCAATTCAGGGCATTGCCAACAGTATTATTGGTAAAGATTCTTTGCGCTACCTTACCATAGGTTCTACAGATTATGATACGCCCCTTAGATTCAATAGCTACCCGATGAACATCGGTAAAAATATGAATTTTTGGATCCACTCTCAAAATGGGTCCACCACCGCCTCAAGCGCCTCTACAGATGGTGATGCTGTAAATGGGTGGAACGATCTTTCTTGCCATAGAAAAAACAATTTGGCAGATTCTAATATGGCACCCCCTACATTTAGAGATAATGTTGCAAAAAACATCAACTATCATCCTGCTATTGAGTTTGATGGAATAAATGATGGATTAAATTTGGGGGATGATTATGTATTTACTGAGGCTGCAAAACTGGGGCAAAATTGGTTTTGTGTGTTTTGGCCAGATTCAAATGCAAGTAATCGAACTGCTCAGTTAATGCTTGATTTTGGTAGACCCCAATCACATGGGTATGGCATTTTTGCACATCAAAACTACATATCAATGTATTCCCCTGAAAGTTTTGGGGGCGCAACAACATTCTCAGATTCTGGTCTTCATTACAGAGGTAGTATTCCTATGCTTTCTAATTCTGGCATCGATTTTCAAGATTCTATATTTGTGAAATTAGAAGGTACATTATTTGCTCAAAATAACATCACCCTAACTAAACTAACAACAAACGAAATTTGGGAAAACCCAATAAATTTTGGTTCAAGTGGGCCATTCACAATAGGCCGTCAATCAGTCGAGACGGCAGTAAATAACAATAATGGCAGGCGTTATCAAGGACGCATTTCAGAAATCATCGGCTTCGATACTTTACTCTCCTCCACAGAAACCCAAAAAATAGAAACCTATCTTGCTATTAAATATGGCATTGCCCTTCAGAAAAACTACATTTCTAGCTCAGGCACAACTATTTATGATACCGCACAGGGCTACAGGCATTATACCATAGGTATTGGTAGGGATGATAATTCTACAAATATTGATAAAGTCGAAAAAGGCGCTATTTTTCAAAAACAATCACATGATTACCTTGACTCTGTGCGTATTTACATGAATGCTCTTGCTACAGATAATATGTCAAATACGGCCACAAGAGCTGATTTTGCAGGTAATGAACGCTATGTAGTCATGGGCTCTGATGGTAAAGCCATGTGCATGAAACCCTCTGTTGTTACAGATTTCCCGACTGCTACAATTTACTCAAGATTGGCAAGAGAATTTAAAGTCACTAATACTGATTTTTCAGCAGATTTTAACATTGATTTTAGGCTCAATGAATGTGCCGATACGGCCAACGTGACCACCTCACATTTAAGATTGCTCATAGATACAGACTCTAATTTAACAGATGCAACTGTTTATGGCACAGCTGATGGTTTAAGCTTTGCTTACAACGATGGCATTGTAAGTGTTTCAAATGTCTCTACTACGCTAATCCCTACGAATTCTACTCGATTTTTAACGCTCGCCTCTACTGATGAACTTACCCCTTTGCCTATCGAATTGCTTTCTTTTGCGGGTTATACATCTGACAACACCCATGTGTTAGAATGGCAAACGGCAAGTGAGCAAGATAATTGCTGTTTTGAATTGCAAAGAAGTGCTGATGCTCAAACTTGGACAACCCTAGCTACCATTGATGGAGCCATCAACAGCAATGTAGTTACAAACTATAGTTATATAGATTCCACAGTATTAAATGGCTCAAACTACTATCGGTTAAAGCAAATAGATTTTAATGGAAGCTTTTCATTTTCTGATAACATAGTGCATTTGTTACACCAACAAGAAATAGACTTTAGTTTACATCCTAACCCAGCTTCAGATTTTTTAACCATAGAACTCTCTACACCTTATCAAAATATATCATATGAGATTTACAACAGCGCAGGGCAACTTGTGAAAAAAAATCACTTAAATCCACTTAATGGGTTAACATTACAAATCTCTATTCAAGAGCTCGCCAAAGGAGATTATTTCATCAAACTCACAAATGGAGCACTACAAGGTACTAAAGAGTTTGCGATACTTAAGTTTTAGGATTTCAAATTTTTTTTCCAAACCTTTTTTTAGGGGGACTCAAACTTTAGTTTGACAGCCCCTAAAAAAAGGTTTGGAAAAGAAATTTGAAATAACTCATTCAGAAAGACTCAGCCACTGATCTTCAAGATTACTGATTTCAGCTTTGAGCTTTTCAACCAAATCAGCTTTTTCTTGAATCTCTTCTAATGATTGATTGGGGGCGAGTAGCGCTGTTTCGAGCTCGGTTTTTTGCCCTTCAAGTTTTTCGAGTTTTTTCTCGATACTGCGCAACTCTTTTCTTTGTTGGTGGCTAATCTTTGCTTTTGAAGGCGCAGTTATACTTTGAGGCTTCTCTATTTTTGTATTTTGAGCTTCTTGTTTTGCTTGATTGCTGTAATCTGTATAGTTGCCGATAAAATCTTTGATTTCTCCCGCGCCTTTGAACACAAATAAATGATCGACGAGTTTATCCATGAAGTAGCGATCATGTGAGACGATCATTACACAGCCCTTGAATGAAAGCAGGTAATCTTCTAAGACATTTAAGGTAGCAATGTCTAAATCATTGGTAGGCTCATCTAAAATTAAGAAGTTGGGGTTTTGAATTAAAAGACTTAATAGATACAGGCGTTTGCGCTCACCTCCACTCAAAGTAGAGATGTATTGTTGCTGCTGTGCTCTTGAGAATAAAAAAGTTTCTAGGAGTTGTTCTGCCATAAGTTTTTTGCCTTTTTCTAAAGGAATGTACTCGGCAATGTCTCGAATGAATTCAATGACGCGTTTATCAACTTTAAAGGTGAGTCCTTCTTGTTTGTAATGCCCAATGTTTAAGGTCTCGCCTAAAATCACTTTGCCCTTATCGGGCTCAAGTTGTTTGGTGATGAGTTTTAAAAAGGTGCTTTTACCTGCTCCGTTGGGCCCTACAATGCCAATGCGGTCACCTTTTTGAAATTTATATTCAAAACCACTTACGATGGCTTTTTCATCAAAAGCTTTATTCAGATTGATTACCTCAATGATTTTGGCGCCCAAACGAGAAGATTTAAGATCAATGTTGAGCTTTTTTTCTTGGGTATAACTGTGCAGTGCCTTTTTGGTGGATGCAAAGCGATCAACCCGATCTTTAGATTTGGTGCCTCTGGCTTTGGGTTGGCGTCTGACCCATTCTAATTCTTTTTTATAAAGTCCTTTGAGTTTTTGGTGTGCGGCGGCTTGGTTGAGCTTGGCGGCTTGTTTTTTTTCAAGGTAGTCAGCGTAATTGCCTGAGTATTTTTGCAAGGCGCCGTTTTCAAGCTCAATAATTTGATTGCAAACTGCATTGATGAAATATCTATCATGGGTCACTACAAAGAGTGTTTTGTTGGGGCTTTTAAAATAGTGCTCGAGCCACTCAATCATTTCAACATCTAAATGGTTGGTAGGCTCATCAAAAATTAAAAAGTCAGGGTTTTCAATTAAGATTTTAGTGAGTGCAACTCGCTTGCGCTCTCCACCTGAAAGCACGCCTATTTTTTGATTTAAGTCTTCAATGTTGAGTTTTGAAAGAATCTCTTTGATTTGTGCTTCGATGCTCCAAGCGCCCAACTCATCGATTTGTGCCATACTTTGCTCAATCAATGCTTGGTTGTTTTCTTTAAGCGCTTGATTGTAGGTTTTAATGGCTTTGATGGATTTGTACTCTGAGCTGAAAAGTTCTTCAAGAATACTTTTCTGATCGTCTAACACAGGTTCTTGGGGTAAAAAACCTACTTGCAAGTTTTTTGCAAATTCAGTTTTGGCCTGCTCGCCCTCTGGTGACTCAAGACCGCTGATGACTTTTAATAGAGTGGTTTTACCTGCTCCATTTTTAGCAAGTAGAGCTGTTTTATCTCCTTTATTGATGGTCAGATCAATACCATCAAACAAGATTTTATCGCCATAGGTTTTAGTGATGTTTTCTAATTTGAGGTACTGCATATAAGATAAAGGTAGTGATTTAAACAGTTTTTAAGTGGGGGTGGATGTTTGCCCCGGATAGTAGAGAGTAGCTTGTGGTGCAGGAAAAAAGTGATTGGAGGTGGGAGAAAAAATCTTTTTGAGTGCCTTCAAACCTTGTGTTTGACAGCACTCAAAAAGACTTTTTCGTACGCCCCAATCTTTTTACTTAAGATGCGGAGGCTTTCTGAATACCTGTAAGAAAGACCCCGAAATCTTTAGTAAAACCTTTTTTCTGTGCTACAACTACTTCGAATAGCCGGAAAAAGGCCCAAAAAATAAGCAAGAAAAATTTTTCACAAGAAAATGTGAAAAACCTCAAAATAATTTGGTTTACCTATTGGAGGGTTGCAAAAAGATTCATAACTTTGCGAGCCAAATTAAACTGAACGAAAAGTATATCAACGTATGCCAACGATATCACAATTAGTAAGAAAAGGCCGTAAATCAAAGACTTATACTAGTAAGTCAGCGGCTCTAAATTCGTGCCCGCAGAGAAGAGGTGTGTGCACAAAAGTGTATACCACTACTCCTAAAAAACCAAACTCGGCACTTAGAAAAGTAGCCAAGGTGAGGTTGACCAACGGAACAGAGGTGATTGCCTACATTCCAGGAGAAGGCCACAATTTGCAAGAACACTCGATTGTGCTTGTAAGAGGTGGTAGAGTGAAAGATTTGCCAGGTGTACGTTACCACATCGTTCGAGGAGCATTAGACACGGCTGGTGTTGAAGGTAGAACACAGTCTAGAAGTAAATACGGAGCTAAAAGACCTAAGAAATAAGCTAAGATGAGAAAAAGAAAACCCAAAAAACGAATCATTCTTCCAGATCCTAAGTTTTCTGACAAGCAAGTTACAGTGTTTGTAAACAACTTAATGTTAGATGGTAAGAAGTCTAAGGCATTGAATATTTTCTACGATGCGATGGAGATCATCGATAAGAAAGTAGAAGATTCAACAGGTTTAGAGACTTGGAAAAAAGCACTAGAAAATGTAACTCCTGCCGTAGAGGTCAGAAGTAGAAGAATTGGTGGAGCAACTTTTCAGATTCCACAAGAGATTCGTCAGTCTAGAAAAGATTCAATGGGTATGAAGTGGTTGATTGGTTATGCAAGAAAAAGAAATGCAAAGTCAATGGCCATCAAATTAGCAGATGAAATTATGGCTGCAGCTAAAGAAGAAGGTGCTGCATTTAAAAAGAAAGAAGATACTCACAGAATGGCTGAGGCCAACAAAGCATATTCACATTTTAGATTCTAAAAAATGGCTAGAGATTTAAAATTTACAAGAAACATTGGTATTGCTGCCCACATTGATGCGGGTAAAACAACAACTACTGAGCGTATTTTATTCTACGCTGGTGTGAACCATAAAATTGGTGAGGTGCACGATGGTGCAGCTACAATGGATTGGATGGCACAAGAGCAAGAAAGAGGTATTACCATTACTTCTGCTGCAACAACTTGTTTTTGGAAATACAAAAATGATGAATACAAAATCAACATTATTGATACTCCTGGTCACGTTGACTTTACCGTAGAGGTAAACCGTTCGTTAAGAGTATTAGATGGTTTGGTGTTTTTGTTTTCTGCTGTTGATGGTGTTGAGCCTCAATCTGAGACCAACTGGAGATTGGCTGACAACTACAATGTGACAAGAATGGGCTTTGTCAATAAAATGGACAGACAAGGTGCTGATTTCTTAAAAGTAGTAGCTCAGGTGAAAGATATGTTGGGCGGAAACGCAGTTCCGATGCAGTTGCCTATTGGTGCTGAAGACGACTTTAAAGGAGTGGTTGATTTGGTATACAACAGAGGAATGGTTTGGAATGAAGCTGATCACGGAATGACTTTCGAAGAAGTTGAGATTCCTGCTGATATGAAAGCTGAAGTTGAAGAGTGGAGAGAGAAGTTGTTAGAATCAGTAGCTGATTTTGATGATCAAATCATGGAGAAGTATTTTGAAGATCCAAATTCAATTACTCCAGAAGAAATTATTGCAGCATTGAGAAAAGCATGTATCGCTAACGAAGTAATTCCGATGTTCTGCGGTTCAGCATTCAAAAACAAAGGAGTTCAAACAATGTTAGATTACGTGATGGAGTTGATGCCTTCTCCGTTAGATATGGACAACATTGTAGGAACAGACCCTAAAACTGATCAAGAGGTTTCAAGAAAGCCATCTGTTGATGAGCCTTTTTCTGCTTTAGCATTTAAAATTGCTACTGATCCTTTTGTAGGTAGACTTTGTTTCTTTAGAACCTATTCTGGTAAGTTAGATGCAGGTTCTTATATCTATAATACAAGAACTGAGAAGAAAGAGCGTATTTCAAGAATCTTTCAAATGCATGCCAATAAGCAAAATTCTATTCCTTGCATTGAAGCGGGTGATATAGGTGCTGGTGTTGGATTTAAAGATATCAAGACTGGTGATACGCTTTGTGATGAAAAACAACACATTGTGTTAGAATCAATGGACTTTCCAGATCCAGTAATTGCGATTGCCATTGAGCCTAAAACCCAAGCTGATGTCGATAAATTGGGTATGGCACTAGCTAAGTTATCTGAAGAAGACCCGACTTTCACGGCTCGTACTGATGAAGAGTCTGGTCAGACGATCATTTCTGGTATGGGTGAGTTGCACTTAGACATTATTGTTGATCGTTTGAAGCGTGAGTTTAAAGTTGAGGTGAACCAAGGTGCTCCTCAGGTAACTTACCGTGAAGCAATTACCTCTTCGATCAAGCACAGAGAAGTATACAAAAAACAATCTGGTGGATCTGGTAAATTTGCTGATATTCAAGTTGAAATCGGTCCTTTAGAAACAGCAGAAGAGAAAGAAACAGGAGGTTTGGTGTTTGTAAACAACATCAAAGGGGGTAATGTTCCTAAAGAATTTATTCCGTCTGTAGAGAAAGGATTTAAGGTTTCTATGGAGAATGGTGTATTGGCAGGCTTTCCGCTTGAAGGTATGAAAGTAAGCTTGAATGATGGATCTTATCACGCGGTAGATTCTGATTCTCTTTCTTTTGAATTGTGCGCGAAGATGGCTTACCGTACTGCGCTTTCTCAGTGTTCTCCTCAATTGTTAGAGCCTATGATGAAACTAGAGGTATTGACTCCAGAAGAAAGTATGGGTAATATTGTAGGTGATTTGAATAGAAGAAGAGGTCAGGTACAAGGTATGGATGATAGAAATGGTTCTAAAGTAGTGAAAGCTACTGTGCCACTTTCTGAGATGTTTGGATATGTAACTGATTTGAGAACACTTTCTTCAGGTAGAGCAACTTCAACCATGGAATTCTCTCATTATGAGCCATGTCCGAAGAACATCGCTGAAGATGTAATTGCAAAAGTAAACGGTAAAGTAACTGCGTAAATTAAAAGAGAAATGGCACAAAAAATTAGAATAAAACTTCAGTCTTTTGATCACAATTTGGTAGATAAGTCTGCTGAGAAAATTGTAAAGACCGTTAAGAATACAGGAGCGGTGGTAAATGGTCCTATTCCTTTGCCTACTCACAAGAGAATTTACACAGTATTGCGTTCACCTCACGTAAATAAAAAGGCACGTGAGCAATTTCAATTGAGTGCGCATAAAAGATTAATGGATATATACAGCACATCTACCAAAACAGTAGATGCGTTGACAAAGCTTGAATTACCAAGTGGTATCAATATCGATATCAAGGTAATCTAAGTTTAGATAAGGATAAATAAAAATATTAGAAGCGATAAACGATAATAATTAAGCTATTATGTCAGGAATCATTGGAAAAAAAATCGGAATGACCTCAGTGTACAACGAGCAGGGTAAAAACATACCTTGTACGATTGTAGAAGCTGGTCCTTGTGTTGTTACTCAGATTAGAACACTCGAAAAAGATGGCTATGAAGCTCTTCAGTTAGCCTTTGACGATAAAAGAGAAAAAACAACAAGCAAAGCTTTAGTCGGACATTTCAAAAAAGCAAAAACTACACCCAAAAGAAAGGTTGTAGAGTTTGGTGTATTTGCACCAGTGGCTAAAAAAGTAGAAGTTGCTCCAGCGGCAGAAGGTGAAGCTCCTGTAGAAGCTGCTCCAGTTCAAGATGCGCCATCAGCTTATAAGCTTGGTGATAAAGTCGAAGTAAATGTTTTTCAAGAAGGTGACTTTGTAGATGTTGCCGGTACTTCAAAAGGTAAAGGATTTCAAGGTGTTGTGAAAAGACACGGATTTGGTGGTGTTGGTCAAGCTACACACGGTCAACACAACAGAATGCGTGCGCCAGGTTCTATTGGTGCGGCTTCTTATCCAGCTCGCGTATTTAAAGGCATGAAAATGGCTGGTCAGATGGGTAATGAGCGTGTGAAAGTTCAGAATCTTGAAGTCATCAAAGTATTAGAAGATAAGAATATGATTTTGTTAAAGGGAGCGATTCCTGGTTCTAACGGATCATATGTAACGATAGAAAAATAAGTAGAACGATGGGAGTTGAAGTTTTAGACATAAAAGGAAAAAAAGGCGGTAGCCAAGATCTAAACAAAGAGATTTTTGCTGTTAAGCCTAATGACCATGCGATATATCTAGATGTTAAACAACATTTAGCAAACCGTCGTCAAGGTACACATAAAGCCAAAGAAGTAAGTGAGCTTTCAGGTAGTACAAGAAAGATTAAAAAACAAAAAGGAACAGGTACAGCCCGTGCAGGTAGTATTAAGTCTCCTTTGTTTAAAGGTGGAGCTAGAATTTTTGGTCCTAGACCAAGAAATTATGGTTTCAAGCTCAATAAAAAGTTAAAACTTGTTGCTAGAAAATCTGCATTTACTCACAAAGCGAAAGAGAATAATATCATTGTTTTGAAAGACTTTAAATTAGATAAGCCAAGCACAAAAGCATATGCTGATATTCTGTCAAGCGTAAAGGCTAATCAAGGAAGATCTTTGTTGCTTGTTGAGGCACATGATAAGAATACTTATTTATCTGCTAGAAACATTCCAGGAGCAGAAGTAAAGGTTGTGACAGATGCTTCAACCTACGATGTAATGAAAGCTTCAAAATTATTAATCACTCAAGGTGCTGTTAAAGCACTTGAAACGGCTTTATTGAAATAAGATGAAAGGAAGTATTGTAATAAAACCTATCGTTTCTGAAAAGTATACAGATACTTTAGAGGGGCTTGGTAAGTATAGCTTTTTAGTAGATAAAAACGCGAACAAAATCGAGATAAAAAACGAAGTTGAAAAGATCTATGGTGTAACGGTTGATCGTGTAAATACAATGAATTACTTCGGTAAGGCAAAAAGAAGATTTACCAAAACTGGAATACTTAGCGGAAGAACTGCTTCATACAAAAAAGCAATTGTACAAGTAGCGCAAGGAGAAGAAATTGATTTTTTCAAAAACATTTAAGACAACGATAAATGGCTGTTAAAAAATTAAAACCAACCACTCCAGGGCAACGTCATAAAATCGTTAGCTCTTTTGAAGAAATTACTGCTTCTAAGCCAGAAAAAAGCTTAGTAAGAGGTAAAAAAGCTTCAGGTGGACGTAACAATAAAGGAAAGATGACTATGCGTTATTTAGGCGGTGGTCACAAGAGAAGATATAGAACAATTGACTTTAAAAGAGATAAGTTCGGAGTTCCTGCAACGGTAAAGTCAATTGAGTACGATCCAAACAGAAATGCAAGAATTGCACTTTTATATTATGCTGATGGAGAGAAGCGATACATTATTGCTCCAAATGGCTTAAAAGTCGGTACTACGCTTAATTCAGGAAAAGGAATTGCACCTGAAGTAGGTAATACATTGTATTTATCTGATATTCCTTTGGGTACTGTGATTCATAACATTGAATTAAGACCGGGTCAAGGTGCTAAGATGGCAAGAAGTGCTGGATCTTACGTTCAATTACAAGCAAGAGAAGGTAAGTACGCTACCATCAAATTGCCTTCAGGTGAAACTAGAATGGTACTAACAACTTGTTTAGCAACTATCGGAACAGTAGGTAATTCTGATCACAACTTAGAGCGTTCTGGTAAAGCTGGTCGTTCGAGATGGTTGGGTAGAAGACCAAGAACAAGACCAGTAGCAATGAACCCAGTAGATCACCCGATGGGTGGTGGTGAAGGTAGAGCTTCAGGAGGTCATCCAAGAAATAGAAATGGTGTTCCTGCTAAGGGATACAAGACTAGAGCTAAGAAAAAGCCGTCTAATAAGTTTATTGTTGAAAGAAGAAAGAAAAAGTAATCTAACATGAGTAGATCATTAAAAAAACCACCATTTGTGCATTACAAATTGAACCAAAGAGTTCTCAAAGCACAAGAAAGTCAGAAAAAAGATGTTATCAAGACTTGGTCTAGAGCATCTATGATTACCCCTGATTTTGTAGGATTGACAATTGCAGTTCATAACGGAAAACAATTCATTCCAGTTTATGTTACTGAAAATATGGTAGGTCATAAATTAGGTGAATTTTCACCGACAAGAACATTTAGAGGACACGGTAAAAAATAATACTTGAATAAGTAAAGTACTATGGGAAAGAGAAAAGCACAAACGGCAAACAACATTAAGGAAGCAAAAAAAACTCAATATTTTGCAAAACTTAACAATTGCCCTACATCGCCCCGAAAAATGCGATTGGTAGCTGACCTTGTAAGAGGTATGAGCGTAGAAAAAGCTGCTGGAGTTTTACAATACTCTAAAAAGCATGCTGCTGGTAGAATTGAAAAATTATTGTGGTCAGCAATTCACAATTTTGAAGCTAAAAGTGGTGAGCGTTGGGATAATTCAAATCTCTACATTAAAGAAATATTTGTAAATCAATCAAGAACTTTAAAGCGTATGCAACCTGCTCCTCAGGGTAGAGCATATAGAATTAGAAAACGTTCTAATCATGTTACACTCGTTTTAGATAAACAAAATACTAAGTAAGTAATGGGTCAAAAAACAAATCCAATAGGCAATAGATTAGGTTTCATTAGAGGATGGGACTCAAGCTGGTACGGTGGCAGAGACTACGGTGCAAAAATTAAAGAAGATTACGAGATTAGAAGATATATCAATGCTCGTTTGAGAAAAGCAAGTATTTCAAAAATCATCATTGAAAGAACACTAAAGCTTGTTACAGTAACTATTAACACTGCTCGCCCTGGTGTAATCATCGGAAAAGGTGGTTCTGAGGTTGATAAATTGAGAGAAGAGCTTAGAAAGTTAACGGGTAAAGAAATTCAAATCAACATCTTTGAGATCAAGCGTCCTGATATCGATGCTAAGTTGGTTGCTGATAGTATTTCAAGACAAATTGAAGGAAGAATTTCTCATAGAAGAGCAATCAAAATGTCAATTGGATCAGCCATGAGAATGGGAGCTGAAGGTATTAAAGTAACCATTTCAGGTCGTATCAACGGTGCTGATATGGCAAGAACAGAAATGTACAAAGAAGGAAGAACTCCTTTGCATACTTTTAGAGCTGACATTGATTATGCTTTAAGCGAGGCACATACAACTTACGGTAGACTTGGAATTAAGGTTTGGATCTGTAAAGGTGAAGTTTACGGAAAACGAGATTTATCTCCAACCTTTGGTATGAAAAACAATAAGAAAGGTGGTCCAAGAAACAATCAAGGCCAAAAAGGAGGAAGATTCGAAAGAAATAAAAAATAATTAAGAGAACATCAATTAAATAAAACATCATGCTTCAGCCAAAGAAAACGAAATTTAGAAAAAGACAAAAAGGAAGATCTAAAGGTGTTGCCTACAGAGGTGCACAGATTTCTTTTGGATCTTTTGGATTAAAGTCATTGAAAACTGGTTGGTTGACCTCTCGTCAAATAGAAGCAGCTCGTATTGCACTTACGCGTTACATGAAAAGAGAAGGTCAAGTTTGGATTCGAGTTTTTCCAGATAAGCCTATTACATCTAAGCCAGCTGAAGTTCGTATGGGTAAAGGTAAAGGAGCTCATTCTCATTGGGTTGCACCTATTAAGCCAGGTACGGTTATGTTTGAAATTGATGGCGTATCACAAGAAATTGCACAAGAAGCATTAAGGTTAGCAGCACAAAAATTGCCTGTGACGACAAAATTTGTTGTGCGAAGAGATTTAATTAAGTAATTTTGCAGACTGAAACTTAGTAAAAATGGCACAAAAGAATAAAATAAAGGAGTTAAGTACCGAAGAGTTAGTAGAACAAATTGGTGTTGAGACTGAAGCTTTAAAAAAGTTAAAGTTCAATCACGCGATTGCTCCACTTGAGAGCCCAACTCAGATCAAAAATAAGAGAAGAGAAGTTGCTAGGTTGAAAACTGAGCTTAATAATAGATAAGATGATGGAAAGAAACTTAAGAAAAGAAAGAATAGGAGTTGTCTCTAGTGATAAGATGAATAAATCTATTACTGTAAATGTTGAACGTAAAGTACAGCATCCAGTTTACGGGAAATTCATTAAGCAAAGTAAGAAGTTTATTGCTCATGATGAAAAAAATGAGTGCGGAATTGGTGATACTGTGAAAATCATGGAAACACGTCCGTTGAGTAAAAGCAAGCGTTGGAGATTAGTAGAAATCATCGAAAAAGCGAAGTAATAAAAAGTTATGGTACAACAAGAATCAAGATTAAAAGTAGCTGATAACAGCGGAGCAAAAGAAGTTCTTTGTATTCGTGTGTTAGGAGGAACAAAAAGAAGGTATGCCTCTATAGGTGATCAAATAGTTTGTTCAGTTAAATCTGCTATGCCATCAGGAAACATCAAAAAAGGTGCTGTTTCTAAGGCTGTTGTAGTAAGAACAAAAAAAGAAATTAGAAGGCCAGATGGTTCTTACATCAGATTTGATGACAATGCAGTTGTGCTTTTAAATGGAACAGGAGAGATGAGAGGTACGCGTGTTTTTGGTCCTGTTGCCAGAGAATTAAGAGAGCGTGATCATATGAAAATAGTTTCATTAGCTCCTGAAGTATTATAAGATATAAGTAGAGAAGAGATGGCTAAAAAATTACATATCCGAAAAGATGATCAAGTAATGATCATTGCTGGAAATGAAAAAGGTAAGGAAGGAAAAGTGATTTCTATTGATGTTGCCAAGCAAAGAGCAATTGTAGAAGGGCGAAATATGGTAAGCAAACACAAAAAGCCTACAGCTCAAAATGCTGATGGTGGAATTGAAAAGACGGAAGCTCCAATTCATGTTTCAAACTTGATGGTGATTGACGCAAAAGGAAAAGCAACTAGAACTTCTAGAACTAGAAATGAAAAAGGAGAGCCTACAAGAACTTCAAAAAAGTCGGGTAGCCTAATTTAATTTTAAGATGAGTAATAATACATATACACCAAGACTTAAAAAAGAATACAATGACCGTATTCAGCCAGCTTTAAAAGAAAAGTTTGGATTTAAGAGCAATATGAGAGTTCCTAGATTAAACAAGATTGTTTTGAATCAAGGTTTGGGAGCAGCTGTTGCTGATAAAAAAATTATTGAGGCTGCTGTAAAAGAAATGACATCTGTAGCTGGACAGAAAGCAGTACCTACTTATTCTAAAAAAGATATTTCTAATTTTAAGTTAAGAAAAGGAGTTGCCATTGGAGCAAAAGTTACTTTGAGAGGAGAGAAAATGTATGATTTTTTAGATCGTTTAGTTTCAGTTTCTCTTCCTAGGACTAGAGATTTTAGAGGAATTAAGAGAAAAGGTTTTGATGGTCGTGGAAATTATTCTATGGGTATTACTGAGCAAATTATTTTTCCTGAAATAGATATTGATAAAGTAAACAGAATCAATGGTATGGACATCACTTTTGTGACTTCTACTAATGATGATCAGGAAGCTTTTGAATTGTTAAACGAATTTGGATTACCATTTAAAAAGAATTAAGCATGGCTAAAGAATCAATGAAAGCAAGAGAGCGAAAAAGACAGCGTATGGTTGAAAAATATGCTGAAAAAAGAGCTCGATTAAAAGCAGAAGGAGATTGGGAAGGTCTTCAAAAACTTCCTAAAAATTCTTCAAAAGTAAGATTGCATAACAGATGCTTGATTACGGGTCGTCCTAAAGGATACATGAGACAATTTGGTATTTCAAGGGTGACATTCAGAGAAATGGCAAACCAAGGTTTAATCCCAGGAGTAAAGAAAGCTAGCTGGTAAAAGAAAAATTATGACAGATACGATCGCAGATTACCTTACAAGAGTTAGAAACGCAATTATGGCGGGTCACAAAGTAGTAGAGATTCCTGCTTCTAACTTAAAGAAAGATATTACTAAAGTGTTACATGACAAGGGTTATATCTTAAATTATAAGTTTGAAGATACTACTGCTCAAGGATCAATTAAAATTGCTTTGAAATATCATCCTATTACAAAAGTTCCTGCAATTAGAAAGCTTGAGAGAGTGAGTAAGCCTGGTTTGAGAAAATATTCTGCAGCATCTAATGCTCCTAGAGTGTTGAATGGTTTAGGTGTTGCGATTTTATCGACTTCTAAGGGAGTAATGACTGATAAAGAAGCAAGAACTCAGAATGTAGGTGGAGAAGTATTGTGTTACGTTTATTAAAATCATAAAAAGATGTCAAGAATAGGAAACGCACCCATATCTATAGCACAAGGAGCAACAGTAACTGTTGAGAATAATGTGGTTCTTGTTAAAGGTCCAAAAGGAGAGCTTTCACAAGCAATAGAAGATTGTGTTAAATTAGATATAAAAGAAGGTGAAGTGACTCTTTCTAGGGTTTCTGATGCCAAAGATCATAGAGCTAAGCATGGCCTATACAGATCTCTAATCAACAATATGATTGTTGGTGTGACTGAAGGTTACAAGACTGAACAAGAGTTGGTTGGTGTTGGTTATAGAGCAAATGTTTCTGGTCAGAAATTAGAGTTAAATCTTGGATATTCTCACAGTATTGTTATGGTTCTTCCCAAAGAGATTAAACCAACGGCTGTAAGTGAAAAAGGTAAACCTCCGATGGTTGTTTTGGAATCAATTGATAAACAATTAATTGGTCAGGTTGCTGCTAAGATAAGATCACTTAGAAAGCCTGAGCCTTATAAAGGAAAAGGAATCAGATTTAAAGGAGAACACATTAGAAGAAAAGCTGGTAAAGCTGCTGCTAAATAATTTGAGTTATGAGTTTAACTAAAGTACAGAAGAGAAACAAAATTAAGAGAAGAGTTAGAGCAAATGCTTTAGGTACTGCTGAAAAGCCTAGACTTTCAGTATACAGAAGCAACAAAGAAATCTATGCTCAAGTAATTGATGATAGAGCAGGCAAGACATTAGCTTCAGCATCTTCTTTGAAGTTGAAATCTAAAGGAAACAAGATTGAAATTGCAACCAATGTTGGTAAAACACTTGCAGAGGTAGCTTCTAAGGCTGGTATTTCAGAGGTTTACTTTGATAGAAATGGTTATTTATATCATGGAAGAGTGAAAGCTTTGGCTGATGGAGCAAGAGAAGGCGGATTAAAATTTTAATAGAACTGAGTAATGAGTACAGCAAACGTAAAAAAAGTAAAGTCAAGTGAAATCGAATTGAAAGACCGTTTGGTTGCAGTTCGAAGAGTGACTAAAGTAACCAAAGGAGGTAGAACATTTAGCTTTTCAGCTATTGTCGTTGTTGGGAATGAAAATGGTGTAGTTGGTCATGGACTTGGAAAGGCTAAAGAAGTTACTACAGCTATTGCCAAAGGAATTGATGATGCTAAGAAAAACTTGGTGAAGGTTCCGATTGTGAATTCAACAGTTCCTCATCCACAATATGGAAAATTTTCAGGTGCTAGAGTTTACTTAAAGCCTGCAGCAAATGGTACGGGTGTTATTGCTGGTGGTGCAATGCGTGCTGTGTTAGAGAGTGTTGGTATTAAAGATGTACTCGGTAAATCTTTGGGTTCATCAAACCCGCACAATGTAGTGAAGGCAACACTTGATGCGCTTTTGAAAATGCGTGATGCTTATACTGTTGCTGAGCACAGAGGTGTGAATTTAGAAAAAGTATTTAACGGTTAAGAGCTATGAAGACATTAAAAATAACTCAAGTTAGAAGTTCGATAGGTAGACCAAAAGATCAGAAGCAAACAATTGTTGCTTTGGGAATCAAAAAATTGAATAAGCCTGTTGAAAAGAAGGCCACTCCTCAAATTATTGGGATGGTTGAAAAAGTAGCTCATTTATTAAAAGTTGAAGAGGTAAAGTAAAAGGATTATGAAACTAAACAATTTAACACCTGCAAAAGGTTCAACTAAGCTCTCAAAGAGAGTAGGTAGAGGTGAGGGTTCAGGTAAGGGCGGAACAGCTACAAGAGGACACAAAGGTCAAAAGTCTCGCTCTGGATATAGTAAGAAAATTGGCTTTGAAGGTGGACAAATGCCTTTACAGAGAAGAGTTCCTAAATACGGATTCAGAAATCCAAACAGAGTTGAGTATAAGTCAATCAATCTTGATTTATTACAAACTTTAGCTGACACAAAAAAAGCTAAAAAAATAGACCGTGAGTTCTTAGTTGCTAATGGTGTTATCTCTAAAAAAGATTTATTTAAAATTTTGGGTAGAGGCGAATTAAAAGCAAAATTAGAAGTTGTTGCTGATGCTTGCTCTGCTAGCGCTTTAGCTGCTATTGAAAAAGCTGGAGGTAAAGTAGAGGTTTTAAATAAAAAAGAAACTGTAAAAGAAGAAAACAAGTAATCGATGAGATTCATTCAGGTCATAAAAGATATTTTTAGCATTAAAGATTTGAGAGATCGAATCGTAACTACTCTTGGGTTTTTATTAATCTATAGACTAGGATCTTTTGTTGTTTTACCAGGAATTGATTCTGAAATTTTAGCTGCTGCATCAAAAAATGCAAATGGCTTAGTGGCATTAATTAACACATTTGCAGGAGGAGCTTTCTCTAGAGCTTCAATTTTTGCACTTGGTATTATGCCTTATATCTCAGCTTCAATTGTCATGCAGTTGGCAGGGATTGCTATTCCTACCATTCAGAAGTTACAGAGAGAAGGTGAAAGTGGTCGAAAAAAGATTACTCAATGGACACGTTACCTGACCATCATTGTTACTTTGTTGCAAGGATCGACATATATCGGCACTCAGATTCCCGGGGAAGCTGTAGTTAACCCAGGGTTTTTATTCAATTTGACTTCTTTAATTATACTAGTGACAGGTACTTTATTTGTCATGTGGTTGGGTGAGAAAATTACTGAACGAGGAATTGGTAACGGAACTTCGCTAATCATTATGATCGGAATCATTGCAACTTTTCCTCAAGCCTTTTTAGGAGAAGCAATTGGTAGAATCAATGGGAACGGAGGTCTTGTAATGTTTGTTGTAGAAATAGCATTTTACTTACTTGTTATCTTGGCTTGTGTTGCTTTGGTTCAAGGTACTAGAAGAGTTCCTGTTCAGTATGCAAAAAGAGTACAAGGAAATAGGCAATATCAAGGAGGTAGAAACTACTTGCCTTTAAAGGTGAATGCATCAGGTGTTATGCCCATTATCTTTGCATCTACCATTATGGTGATTCCTCCTTCACTGTTTTCTTATGAGTCTTCAGTGGCTACAGTATTTGCGAATCCTTTTGGGTTTTGGTATAATTTTATTTTAGCAATATTGATTATTGCTTTCACCTATTTTTATACAGCAATTGTCTTCTCGCCACAACAAATAGCTGAAGAGATGAAGCGTAATGGTGGATTTGTTCCGGGCGTAAAACCAGGTAAGAACACAGCAAATTTCTTAGATACAATACTTTCTAGAATTACCCTTCCAGGTTCAATCTTTTTAGCATTTGTATCTATTTTTCCTGCCTTTGCTTATATGGCAGGAGTGAAACAAGACTTTGCATTATTTTACGGTGGAACTTCGCTATTAATTATGGTAGGTGTAATATTAGACACTTTGCAGCAAATAGAATCTCATTTATTAATGAAAAAATATGATGGCCTGATGAAAGGTGGAAATAAGATCAAAGGAAGATCTTCTCTGCCAATCATGGGTTAATTTCTGAATTTGATGATTTTAAAGTCAGAAGAAGAAATAGAAAAAATAAGAACTAGTTCTTTACTTGTTGGTAAAACTTTAGCAGAAGTTAAAAAAAACATCTCAGTAGGTGTGACTCCTATGCAGCTAGACAAAATTGCAGAAGAGTTTATTTTAGATCACGATGCTAAACCTGGATTTAAAGGTTATCACGGTTTTCCTGCGTCATTATGCGTGTCAGTCAATGATGCTGTAGTGCATGGAATTCCAAATAACAATCCCTTAAAAAATGGAGATATTATCTCTGTAGATTGCGGGGTTTTAAAAGATGGTTTTTTTGGTGATTCAGCCTATACATTTACTGTTGGTGAAGTCTCTGAAGAAGTACTCAAATTATTAGAAGTAACCAAAGAGTCACTTTATAAAGGCATTTCTTGTGCAACAGCAGGAAATAGAACTGGAGACATTGGCCATGCAGTTCAGCAGTATTGTGAATCTTTTGGATACGGAGTTGTAAGAGAGCTTGTGGGACATGGTTTAGGTGAAAATCTACACGAGGCTCCTGAGGTTCCTAATTACGGAAAAAAAGGAAGAGGCACTAAATTGCAAGAAGGATTAGTCATAGCTATTGAGCCAATGATTAACCTAGGAAAAAAAGAGATTAAACACCACGCTGATGGATGGACAATTGTAACCAAAGATGGCAAGCCATCAGCTCATTTTGAGCACACAATTGTTATAAGAAAAGAAAAAGCTGAAATTTTATCAAGCTTCGAGTATATAGAACAAGTTAAGTAAAAAAAGGATAAAAAAAAGAATATAGATGCCAAAACAAGTGTCAATAGAACAAGATGGAGTAATCTTAGAGGCTCTTTCTAATGCAACCTTTAGAGTTGAGTTAGAAAATGAGCATGTGATTACTGCACACATCTCAGGAAAGATGAGAATGCATTACATTAAAATCTTACCTGGAGATAAAGTTGCTGTTGAGATGTCTCCGTATGATTTGACCAAAGGCAGAATTAAATTTAGATATAAGTCATAAACCACAAACGATGAAAGTTAGAGCATCAGTAAAAAAACGATCAGAAGATTGCAAAATCGTCAAAAGAAAAGGACGTGTATATGTAATCAATAAAAAGAACCCAAAGTTTAAGCAAAGACAAGGATAATTATGGCCAGAATTGCAGGAATAGATTTACCTAAGAATAAAAGAGGCGTTATCGGATTAACGTATATCTATGGTATAGGGCGCTCTAATGCCCAGAAAATTTTAGCTCAAGCTAAAGTAGATGAGAATATTAAGGTTCAAGATTGGAATGATGACCAGCTTGGTAAAATACGAACAATCGTAGGAAATGATTATACTGTTGAAGGTGCTCTTAGGGGAGAGGTTCAATTAAACATCAAGCGTTTGATGGATATTGGTTGTAGAAGAGGTATTCGTCATAGAGCAAGTCTTCCTTTGAGAGGTCAAAGAACAAAGAACAACAGTAGAACTAGAAAGGGTAAGAGAAAGACTGTTGCAAATAAGAAAAAAGCAACTAAATAATAGATAAAACAAGGTAGAGATGGCTAAATCAAACGCTAAGAAAAGAAAGGTAAAAGTTGACTCGACTGGTCAGGCGCATGTAAATGCTTCTTTTAACAATATTATTATTTCATTGACAAATAATAATGGAGAAGTAATCGCTTGGTCTTCAGCAGGAAAACAAGGCTTTAGAGGAGCTAAGAAAAATACTCCTTATGCAGCCCAAATGGCTGCCGAAGATTGTGCTAAAGTTGCTCATGAGGCAGGTTTAAGAAAGGTGAAAGTCTTTGTAAAGGGTCCAGGGGCAGGTAGAGAGTCTGCAATTAGAACAATTCACAATTCTGGTATTGAAGTATTAGAGATTGTTGATGTGACTCCGATTCCTCACAATGGATGTCGTCCTCCGAAAAGAAGAAGAGTATAATTATTTTAGATTTAGCGTTAAAAACTTAAGAAGAGAAGAAATGGCAAGATATATTGGTCCAAAGTCGAAAATTGCAAGAAAATTCAGAGAGCCTATTTTTGGTCCTGATAGAGTTTTAGAGAAGAAAAACTATCCTCCCGGTCAACACGGAAACAGCAGAAGAAGAGGTAAGAAAAGTGAGTATGCAATCCAGTTGATGGAGAAGCAAAAAGCAAAATACACTTACGGAATGCTTGAAAAGCAATTCAGAAGATTTTTTGATATTGCATCAAGAAGAAAGGGAATTACTGGCGAGAATCTTCTCAAATTATGCGAGTCTAGACTCGATAACGTAGTATTTAGAATGAGTATTTCGCCTTCTAGAAACGGAGCAAGACAACTTGTTTCGCACAAGCATATTCTAGTGAATGGAACTGTTGTAAACATTCCTTCTTACATTGTAAAGCCTGGAGATGTGGTTGAAGTAAGAGAAAAATCAAAGGCACTTGAGGCGATTACCAATTCTGTAGCTGCAGCTAAAATGGGACATTACCCTTGGGTAGAATTTGACAACGGATCTTTAAAAGGAACATTTTTAAACGTTCCAGAGAGAGAACAAATTCCTGAAAACATTAACGAGCAACTTATTGTAGAACTTTATTCTAAGTAATTTTAACACACTAGCAAGCAAACAATTATGGCAATTTTAGATTTTCAAAAACCAGATAAAGTAATCATGTTAGAAGCAGACAACCACTTTGGTGTGTTTGAGTTTCGTCCATTAGAACCAGGTTACGGTCAAACTGTTGGTAATGCACTTAGAAGAATTTTACTATCATCTTTAGAAGGGTATGCAATTACTGCTGTTAAAATGGAAGGAGTTGATCATGAATTCTCAACCATCAAAGGTGTAGTTGAAGATGTGACTGAAATCATTTTGAACTTAAAACAAGTACGTTTTAAAAAGCAGATTGACGATGTTGAAAATGAAACATTAACGGTAAATATTAAAGGTCAAAATCAATTGACTGGGGCTGATATTGCAAAGTCAACTTCTGCTTTTCAAGTACTGAATCCTGATTTTGTGATCTGTACACTAGACTCTAAAGTCAACCTTTCTTTTGAAATCACAATTGAAAAGGGGAGAGGATATGTACCTGCTGAAGAAAATACTAAGCCAGATGCTGCTGTTGGAGTAATTCCTATCGATGCGATCTTTACGCCAATTAAAAACGTTAAGTACAGTGTTGATAACTTCAGAGTTGAGCAAAAGACTGATTATGAGAAGCTAATCTTTGAGATCAAAACAGATGGTTCGATCCATCCAAAGGATGCTTTGCAAGAGGCTGCTAAGATTTTAATTCATCACTTCATGCTGTTCTCTGATGAAAGAATTACACTTGATTCTCCCAGTAATTCTCCTGAAGAAGAGTTTGATGAGGCTTCATTGCACATGAGACAATTGTTGAAGACTAGATTGGTTGATATGGATCTTTCTGTTAGAGCATTAAACTGTTTAAAGTCTGCTGAAGTCGATACATTAGGAGAATTAGTCGCATTTCAAAAAAGTGATTTGTTGAAGTTTAGAAACTTTGGTAAAAAATCTTTGACTGAATTAGAAGAGTTAGTAGATATGAAAGGTTTAACCTTCGGAATGAATCTTTCAAAGTATAAGTTAGATAAGGAGTAATCATGAGACACAACAATAAAGTAAATTCATTAGGTAGAAAAAAAGGTCATAGAAGAGCGCTTCTAATGAACCTAGCCAATGCATTGATTGAGCATAAGAGAATAAATACGACTTTAGCTAAAGCTAAAGAGCTAAGAAAATATGTTGAGCCTCTTATTACAAAATCAAAGCAAGATACAACACATTCAAGAAGAACAGTTTTTGGTTATTTGCAAAACAAAGAGGCTGTAGCTGAACTTTTTAGAACAGTATCTCCTAAAGTAGCTGAAAGAAATGGTGGTTATACAAGAATCATCAAGACAGGCTTCAGGCAAGGAGATGCAGCTGAAATGTGTATGATTGAATTGGTTGATTTCAATGAGATCTATACTGCAAATGAAAAAGCAGGTGCGGCAAGCAAAGCGAAGAAAACAACGCGACGCTCAAGATCTAAAAAGACTTCAGCTGATCAACCAGCAGCAAAGACAGATCAAAAAGAAACTAAGACTGAAGAATAAAGTGTTTAGTTTTAATGAAAGTGAAAAGGGAACAAAGTTTTTAACATTGTTCCCTTTTTTATTTCTTGTATTTTAAATTTATGATTAATGAATAATCAAGAAGCTCAAAAAGCAATTCTCGTATTAGAAGACGGAACATGTTTTCAAGGGAAACTCTTAGGTCAGTCAGGCACTACTTTTGGTGAAATTTGTTTCAACACAACTATGACAGGTTATCAAGAAGTATTTACTGATCCTTCGTACTTTGGTCAAATTGTGACTATGACGACCTCTCATATTGGTAATTATGGAGTACATGAGCAAGATGTAGAGTCTGATCAAGTAATGATTAAGGGATTGGTTTGTAATGATTTTTCTGATCAGTATTTTTCAAGGCCCCGATCTACTCAGAATTTGAATGCTTACTTTCAAGAGCAAGGAGTCACGGGAGTCAAACACATTGATACAAGAGCTTTGGTGCGCCATATACGTCACAAAGGAGCCATGAATGCTGTGATTTCTTCTGAAGAGTTTGATCAAGAAAAACTTCTTCAGCGCATTAAGAATGAAGCGCCTAAAATGAATGGACTTGAGCTTTCTTCTAAAGTGACTACCAAGACTGCTTATTGTTATGGAGAAGAAAAGGCTTCTTATAAAATTTCAGTACTTGATTTAGGAGTGAAAAAAAACATATTGAGATGTTTGTCTGAGCGTGGGGCATACTTGAAGGTTTTTCCTTTGCATGCTACTAAAGATGATTTGATGAGTTTTAACCCGGATGGAATTATGCTTTCAAATGGTCCTGGAGATCCATCAGCAATGAAGGCAACTATAAAACTTGTTCAAGATCTTTTACAAACCAATATTCCGATGTTTGGTATTTGTTTAGGTCATCAAATATTAGCTCTTTCCCAAGGGTTAACTACTTATAAAATGCACAATGGTCATAGAGGAGTGAATCATCCTGTTCAGAATTTGATTACTGGTAAAAGTGAGGTGACTTCTCAAAATCATGGCTTTGTGGTTTCTGAAAAAGAGGTGCAAAGTAATGAGAACGTAGAGTTGACACACAGACATTTAAATGATCAAACAGTAGCAGGCATAAAGTTAAAAGACAGGCCAGCTTTTTCAGTTCAATTTCATCCTGAATCATCAGCAGGTCCTAACGATAGTCGTTATTTATTCGATGAATTTATCAACCAAATTAAAAAACATAAAAAATGAGCGCAATTGTATCTATAAGAGCAAGACAAATCTTAGATTCTAGAGGCAATCCAACTATAGAGGTAGATGTGTATACTGAAGCGGGAGGATTTGGTAGAGTGGCGATTCCTTCTGGAGCCTCAACAGGTGAGCATGAAGCGGTAGAGTTACGTGATGGTGATGCTAAGGTGTATATGGGCAAAGGAGTGCTCAAGGCAGTTGAAAATGTAAACAACATTATCAATGAAGAGCTCAATGGCTATGAAGTGCTTGATCAGAGAGGGCTTGATGCTTATCTAATTCAGTTAGATGGTACAGATAATAAATCGAATTTAGGTGCCAATGCCATTCTAGGAGTTTCTTTGGCTGCTGCAAAAGCCGCTGCATCTGAAGTGCGTTTGCCTTTGTATCGTTATTTGGGTGGAGTGAACGCAACAATGTTGCCTATTCCGATGATGAATATTTTAAATGGTGGATCACATGCCGATAATAAAATTGACTTTCAGGAGTTTATGGTTATGCCTGTTAAGTTTGGTTCTTTTTCTGAGTCATTGCGCGTAGGGGTAGAGATTTTTCATCAGCTTAAAAAAGTACTTAAAAATAAAGGCTATTCAACCAATGTTGGTGATGAGGGTGGATTTGCTCCCAATATTGCTTCAAATGAAGAAGCGATTGAAGTGGTGTTGAGTGCTATCGAAAAAGCTGGTTACAAGCCAGGTGATGAAGTATATATTGCTATGGATGCTGCTTCTTCTGAGTTTTATGACAAAGAAAAATCAGAATATGTATTTCATAAATCAACTGGTGATCGTTTAAGTTCAAAAGATATGGTTGATTATTGGGTGGATTGGGCAAAAAAATACCCAATTTGTTCGATTGAAGATGGTATGGATGAAAATGATTGGGATGGATGGCGTTTACTTACTGAAAAATTAGGAGGTAAGGTTCAGTTAGTAGGAGATGATTTATTTGTCACAAATACAAGAAGATTAATTCACGGTCTAGAGCAAGGTGTAGCAAATTCTATTTTAGTTAAAGTGAACCAAATAGGAACCTTAACTGAAACTATCGAAGCAGTAGATATTGCCCATAAAAATGGCTACACTGCTGTGATGAGTCATAGAAGTGGAGAAACAGCTGATTATACCATCGCTGATTTATCAATTGCATTGTCAACAGGTCAGATCAAAACTGGCTCAGCCTCACGTTCTGATCGAATGGCTAAGTACAATCAACTCTTAAGAATAGAAGAATCTTTAGGAGGAACGGCGCAATTTATGGGAGAGGCATTTCCTTATATTTAAGAACTGCTAAACAGTTTCGAGGGAAATAATGTTACATTTCTTTCAGAAAATTTTGAAAGTTATCATTTTGAGTATTATATTTGTAATAAGTGGAAAGATTAAGTAAAGAAAAACAGCTTTTTATCAACTCTTGGGGGTCAAGCGGTATAACATGGGGTATTAACAAGACTATGGCTCAAATTCATGCTCTTTTGTTGTGTCATGATAACCCACTTTCTACTGATCAAATTATGGAAATGCTCAATATTTCTAGAGGTAATGTCAATATGAACGTACGTACTTTGATTGATTGGGCACTTGTTAAAAAAGAGTTTTTAAAAGGAGAGCGTAAAGAATTTTTTGTTGCAGAGAAAGATATGTTTAAAGTTTCAAGAGTAATTATCAACGAGCGTAGAAAGCGTGAATTGTATCCCATTCTTGAAACATTAAGAGAGATAAAAGCAAAAGATATCAGTAAAGAAGATAAAGATTTTAAAAATTTAGTGGATGAGTTACATACTTTTTGCACTTCGGTAGATCGTTTGTCTGATAAATATTTGAAGTCAGAAAATACTTGGATGCAAAAAGTATTGATGAAATTAGTTTGATTTTTTTTAACCCAAATTTTCAATTTTTATTGAAATTATTAAAAAATAAAATAATATGATTGAGGCATTAGCAAACTACCAACAGAAATATTTTAAGGGTTACAATACTTTGTTTACAGACCAATTTAATCACGTGTTTAAACAACAAGGAGGTCATTTTAGATTTAAAGTAGCCGCTTTGATTGCTGATCTTTTTGAAGTTGATCAAAAAAGTTTAATTGCCAATTATGCTCTAGTTGATATGGTGCATAGAGCATCTCTGTTGCATGATGATGTTGTAGATGGAGCATCAATTAGAAGAGGTAAAGCCTCTTTTAATGCAGTCTTTGGTAACAAACATTCTATTCTTTTCGGAGATTTAATTTTAAGCAAAGCCATGCATGCCTGCGTTGCTGCAAAAAATTTAAAATTACTTGAACTTACTTCAAAGACTTTGGTAGATCTATGTCAAGGAGAGCTTATTCAAGCTTCTTGCAACATCAACAGACTTAACGATCATTATTATAACAAAATTGCTCAGTTGAAAACAGCAAGTTTAATTAAAGCAGCTTCTTTAAGTCCTATTAGTCACTTAAAGGATATAGACGCAACTCATGTGTACGCTATCGAACGTTTTGCTTTAAATCTTGGTATTGCTTTTCAGAAGTTAGATGATTTGAAAAATATCTTTCCCAAAGAAATAACAGGAAAAGACCAGTACATCGATTTAAATGAGACTTCTAGTTCTTACGTTTTAGTTGTTTTAAAGTCAATTTTAGGAGAAAAACGCCTCAATTTTTTAATTGAGCATAAAAAGTTTGATGTTTTGAAAACTTATATTTTCTCAAAGAGTTTTAAAATACAATTCTTTTCTTCTGTTGAGAAAAACATGCAGTTAGCTATGAAATTTATTCATGGAATTAAGCAGTTAAATAAATCTCAAACTGTTATGTTGAAAGATCCTGTTGAGAAGGCTGAGCAACTGTTTGATCAAATAATGTTAAACCAAGATCAATTAAAGTTTGCAGGTTAAAAGTTCTTTTTTGTGTTTTGACAATAGAGCCTGATTATTTTTCAGGCTCAATGGGGGCATCTCCAACGTATTTGCCCCCTTTATATTTTTCAATTTTCTCTAAAATTCCATCTTCGGTATATACGTATCTAAAGCCATCAATTAAGCGATAGTTTTTAAAAAATCCTTTTTTAGAAAGTTGTTTGTTTTTATTGTAAAGCGTGTGATTCCCATTTCCATTAAAGGGATTTTTCTTTTTATCTGCTAAGTTCTGCTTTTCTTCTCTTGTTGCTTTTGCAATTTTACTGGCGTCTGCTATTTCAATTTTTACTTCAGAAGCCTTTTTAGAAGGAGTCTTTGTGATTGTTTTTTGATGATTCACAACCCCTGGCTCATCATAATATTTTTTTTCTTTGATTGATCCATCTGGATTGTATTCGATGAACTCGCCTTGCTCTTTTCCATTGATAATATTGCCAACGATCATGAGTTTTCCATTCTCATGATAGTACTTTTGAATGCCGTTGCGCTTGCCCGTATTAGAAAAAATAAATTCTTGATGTTTTTTGCCATTTGCATAGTATCTGGTGAATTTTCCGGTATTTCGATTTCTAGACCAATTGCCTTCTTCTTCTAATCTACCGTTTTCAAAAAACACTTTGTAATGGCCGTGAGCTCTGCCGTTTCTGTAATTGATGATACTCTTTTCATTGCCATTCTTAAAGTATTTGATCCAGGTGCCTGTTTTTCGGCTGTTTAAGTAATTGCCTTCTTCAACAATGCTAGACGCAGCATATCCTTTTTCACTGCTCATATTTCCGTAAATCTTCCAAGGGCCTTGTTTGAGGTTTTTAATGTCAATTTTATTGATCGTATCGCTGCCTAAAAGTTTAAAGCTTTGAGCATTGATCTGTAAAGAAATGCAATGGAGTGTACATAAAAAACAAAAGAGAAATTGTACTTGTTTTGACATAATCTGTGTTTGTTTTTTTGTACGTAAGGTATTGTAATGGGGTTACATTTTTTTTGAATTGTAAATACTAATGATTTAGGTTGTTTTGAGTTGTTTAAGCATTCGTTGAGTAGTTTTCTCTAGATTGTATTTTGGATCCCAATTCCAGTGTTGTTTGGCATATGAATCATCAATACTTGCAGGCCATGAATCTGCATATTCTTGTCGATGATCTGGCTTGTATGAGATTTTAAAGTCAGGATATTGTTTTTTTATTTGATGGTATATTTCTTCAGGAGAAAAACTCAATGATGCAATGTTATAGCTTGATCTGATAAGAACCTTTTCAGATGGAACTTGCATAATTTGAATGGTAGCTTGAATAGCATCATCCATATACATCATGGGTAAATAGGTGTCTTTTTCAAGATAGCACTTGTAGGCTTTTCTTTTGATGGCATGATGAAAAATGTGAACGGCGTAGTCTGTGGTTCCTCCCCCTGGTTGGGATTTGTGAGAAATTAAACCAGGATATCTTACCGAGCGTACGTCAACTCCGTACTTTTTATGAAAATAAGTACACCATCCTTCGCCAGCCAGTTTGCTTATTCCGTAAACAGTTGTAGGCTCTGTAATGGTGTGTTGAGGGCAGTTTTGCTTGGGGGATGTAGGTCCGAAAACAGCGATAGATGAAGGCCAAAAGATTTTTTTGACGAGCTGTTCAGATCCAAGACTCAAGACATTGAACAATCCACTCATATTTAAATTCCATCCAAACTTAGGATTTTGTTCTGCAGTTGCTGAAAGTAATGCTGCTAAAAGATAAACTTGGGTGACTTTATAGTGTTTTACAATTTTGTGTACCTTTTCTTTGTCAAGAACATCAAGTACTTCAAAAGGTCCGCCTTCGTAGACTTCGTAAACAGGAGTTTTTAAATCTGTAGCAATCACATTGCTTGAACCATAAATTTCTCTGAGTTTTAAAACCAAGTCTGTGCCGATTTGACCTGAAGCTCCGATCACTAATATTGTTTCGCTTTTGGGCATTTTGTATCTTTGTCTGCGTTGAACGAAAAGCACAAAAGATTGTTTCATGCAATTGCATAATAAATACGACAAGCATACTTTAAAACAAAAGCTCAAAAAAGAGCATTTTGAGAGAAGAACCATTTCTTTTTACAGATATGTGAAGATTGCCCAACCTGAAGTGCTTAGAGATGCCCTTTATGAAGAGTGGTCAGCTTTAGGAGTTTTAGGTAGAATCTATTTAGCAAAAGAAGGAGTCAATGCTCAATTCAATGTTCCAGAGCATTATTTAGATGCCTTTAGAGAAAATTTAGAGTCAAGAGTAATATTTAAAGACATGCCTTTTAAGTGGGCTTTAAGAAATGATGATTCATTTTTAAAGCTCAAAATTCAGGTTAAAGATAAAATTGTTGCTGATGGCTTAAATGATGCTTCTTTCGACACTTCGAATGTAGGCAAGCATCTTACTGCTCAAGAGTTTAACAAGGCGATTGATCAGAAAGCCATTGTGGTGGATATGCGCAACCATTACGAGAGTGAAATCGGTCATTTCAAAGGCGCGATTACCCCGCAGGTTGAAACCTTTAAAGAAGAGCTGCCAAAAGTCAAAGAACTGCTCAAAGACAAAAAATCAGAAAAGATTTTACTGTATTGCACAGGCGGAATTCGGTGCGAGAAGGCGAGTGCTTATTTAAAGCACCACGGATTTGAAGATGTCAATCAACTGCATGGAGGCATCATTGATTATGCTAAGCAAGTCAAACAAGAGCATTTAGAAAATAAATTCGTGGGTAAAAATTTTGTGTTTGATGACCGTTTGAGTGAACCTATTTCTAAAGACGTGATTGCTCAGTGTCATCAATGTGGTGAGTCTTTTGATCAACATACCAATTGTGCCAATGTAGCATGTAATTTATTATTTATTCAGTGTGAAAACTGCAAGATAAAGTACGGAAATTGCTGTACCCCAAAATGCAAAGCAATCAATGCTTTGCCCAGTGATGTTCAGGTTGAGAGAAGAAAAGGCAAAAAGGTGCAGAAGTTATTTAATAAAGGAGTCACAAACCCTGATTTGTTGAAAAATACCATTAAAAAACAAGAACAAGAAGGTTTTGTGATCGACTAGTTTGTTAACTTTAGTGCTTAAAGCACTTTTGTATGCCTTTTTATCACAAGCTGGGAGCGATTCCACCCAAAAGACACACGGTTTTTAAATCTAAGCTAGGAGCGCATCACTATGAGCAACTCTTCGGAACCATTGGTTTTGATGGGATGTCTTCTCTTTTATACCACAAGCACCGACCAACTCAAGTCAAAGAGATTTTAGAAACCATTGATCTCTCGCCAGAAATTGCCATTGAAAAAAACTTAAAAGCCTATCGATTTAAGGGCTTTGAATTGCCTGCTCAGAAAGATTATTTGCAGTCAAGAACACCTGTTTTGGTGAACAATGATGTGCACATCAGTTTGGCTGCTCCAAAAGAAAGTCAGACTGAGTATTTTTATAAAAATACCGATGCCGATGAGTTGTTGTTTGTGCATAAGGGATCAGGCATGCTTAAAACATTTATGGGGAATCTCAAATTTGCTTACGGAGATTATTTGGTGATTCCCAGAGGCATGATCTACCAAATTGAGTTTGATTCTGATGACAATCGTTTGTTTATTGTAGAGTCTTTCCATCCTATTTATACGCCAAAACGCTATCGCAATCATTTTGGTCAGTTACTTGAGCATTCTCCTTATTGTGAGCGTGACATTAGAAAGCCAGAAAGCCTTGAAACACATGATCAAAAAGGAGACTTTTTAATGAAGATTAAAAAGCAGGGTGTATTGCATCAATATGTATATGCTACTCATCCCTTTGATGTGGTTGGATGGGATGGGTACAATTATCCTTACGCTTTTTCGATTCATGATTTTGAACCTATTACAGGGCGTATTCACCAGCCTCCGCCAGTGCATCAAACCTTTGAGACCAGCGCATTTGTGGTTTGTTCGTTTTGCCCTAGGCTGTATGATTATCATCCAGACTCGATTCCGGCTCCATACAATCATAGCAATATAGATTCTGATGAGGTCTTGTATTATGTTGATGGAGATTTTATGTCAAGAAACGATATAGATGCTGGGCATATTTCACTGCACCCGGCTGGTATTCCGCATGGTCCTCACCCAGGAGCGATGGAGCGCAGTATAGGGCAGGTGAAAACAGATGAGCTTGCCGTGATGGTTGATACCTTTAAGCCTTTAAAAGTCACCAAAGCAGCTTTAGGTTTAGATGATGGGAAATATTGGAAAAGTTGGATTGAATAAATGAGAAAAATGAAACAAAATTTAGTTGTATTGCTCACGATGCTTTGTTCTTTGGGTGGATTTGCTCAAAGCGATTCACTCACTTTACTCAGTGGGCGAGTAGTGACAGGAAAAGTTACTGCTGTAAAGCCTGAGGTGGTAAAAATGAATATCGATGTAAAGGGAGGCACAAAGCCTGCTGAAATTGATAAATACCGTATTTTTTCTATTAAGTATACAGAGGGCAAAACCCAAATGATTTATGAAAAAGATACTCTAAGGGGCAAAGATTATACGGTTGATGAAATGCAACGTTTAATTTGGGGAGAGCAAGATGCTCAAAAAGGACATAAAATGGTTTTTCCTGCTCTACTCAGTACTGCAATGGGTATTGCTGGTGGATATGTGATGGCTGAAGAGTTTTTGGTGCTTGGGGTGCCTTTTGTATCTATGCTTAGCTCAACCATTCTAACCCCTCAGGCTTTTCAAAGAGAAGCTGTTCGAGATGAAGAGAAATTACTGCATGATCCTTCTTATAGAACAGGGTACAAGCGTGTTCGAAAAGCCAAAAAAAGCAAGCAAATTGTCTGGGGAAGCTTTCTAGGAACAGCGATTGGCGTAGTTGCACATGTATTGGTTAAATAAGACCTTAATTCAGTTTTATCGTTCCCAAATTTTGATTGGTTTGGGGTGTTTTTTTTTAACCCTTTTTCATCAGTCTTTATTGCAATTATATGATTTCAATCAAGCGCTTATTGCTGGAGTGCTGTGTTTTGTTTCATATAATTTTCAGGTTTTCTTTTCAAGAAGGCAGTATGTTAACTTGTTGTTGTGTATGGTGGGGGTGTTGTTTTTAGGAAAGTTTTATTTGCACTTTTTTATAGAACATGAGTACTCGTGGGTTTTTGTGTTACTTGGATTGGTTTCCCTACTCTATGTACCTGCCTTTAGAAAGCTTCATTATGTAAAGACACCTACCATTGCTTTGAGTTGGGGTATGTTGCAATATTTGCTTTTTAAAGAGTATGCTGTGCTTTTTTTTTGCTCGACATTTTCTTTGATTTTTGCTACCACACTTTTATTTGATCTAAGAGATCGAGTCTTAGATTTGGGTCAAATCAAAACCATTGCCCATTTAACTACCCCTTCAAAAATCACGCTCTTGAGCCTATTTTTTTACTTGCTGTTCTCTTTTATGATCTTGCAGTTATCTAATCACACTGCACTTGTTTTGGGCTTGTTGTTTGGTGTAGTTCTCTTAGTGATGGGATATAAAAAAAGAGCGCATGTTTATTATTATGTCTTCTTAGATTTACTGCCTGGAGTGTTTTATTTTGTTTCTTTGTGTATTTAGTGAAAGAAAAAACTTGCTGTTTTTCTTAGTGAGGCGTTAAAAAAATGACATAAAAATTGCAAAGCAGGGAGGGCCTGTGCGCCAAAAAAATCAGGCGAAGCAATCTGATTTTTTAAGCGGGTTTGCGCATTTTTATAGGCATTTTTTTTGACGAACGTGAAAAACAGCAAGTTTTTTATCTTTAACCAAAACTTCATGTTATGAAAACAGCCCTCATAAAAGCAGTAGGAGCATATCTTCCAGATCATGTGTTAGACAATCAACAACTCTCTAAAATGGTTGATACCAACTCTGAGTGGATCATAGAGCGTACTGGTATTCATGAGCGAAGAATTTTAAAAGACAAAAACCTAGCTTCATCTGATATGGCGGTAAAGGCTGTACAAGAAATTTTTGATTCTGGGGTTTGTTGTGCTGAAGATATTGACTTGTTGATTTGTGCCACCACAACTCCTGATCGTGTTTTTCCGGCCACGGCGAATATTATTTCAGAAAAATTAGGTATAAAAAATGCTTTTAGCTTTGATGTGAGCGCGGCTTGTAGTGGCTTTTTGTATGCCTTAGATTGCGCTTCAAATTATATTAAAACTGGTCAGAAAAAAAACGTGATTGTCGTTGGGGTTGATCAAATGTCTTCAATCATAGATTATAGTGATCGAGCGACTTCTATTATTTTCGGAGACGGTGCGGGGGCTGTGCTTTTACAGCCAGCAACAGACAAAGAAGCTCATTTGGGCATTATTGATAGTTGTTTGTATTCAGATGGGATTGGCGAGCAATATTTGCATCAAAAAGCTGGTGGTTCATTGCATCAAACAGACAAGAAAACTGTAGATGCGCGTCAGCACTTTGTTTATCAGAACGGCGCGCCAGTGTTTAAATGGGCAGTCAGTAAAATGGCTGAAGTAGTAGAAGAGATTATGCAAAGAAATAAGCTCTCTTCAAAAGACATTGATTGGTTAGTTGCTCATCAAGCCAATAAGCGCATCATTGATGCTACAGCAAAAAGGGCAGGGCTTTCTGATGATAAGGTTATGTTGAACATTGATCGATATGGCAACACAACCGCAGCAACAATTCCCTTGTGTTTGTATGATTATAAAGACAAGTTGAATAAAGAAGATCAGCTTATTTTGTGTGCTTTTGGTGGAGGCTTTACTTGGGGTAGTATTTACCTGAGGTGGGCTATCTAAATAAATGCACTGTTCCGGTCTCTGTCATGTCTCTGAAGGAAATGACATAAAAATAAACACCTTCTTTTTGGTTATTTCCATCCCAAAATAGTTGTCCGGGTTCTGACTCAAAAACAGTTTTTCCCCAACGATTTAGAACTTCAAAATCTAAACACTCTTCTAAATATTGGTAATTGTCTAATGAGAAGACATCGTTTTCTCCGTCTTGATTTGGAGTGAAGTAATTTGGTATTTTTTCATTTTCATATTCATTAAAAGGGCCAATTAAGGTAGCTTTTGAAATAGAATCTTTACATCCAAAGTCATTGGTTACAACCAAAGTAGATTGAAGATTTTGAATAAAGGCAGTGGTTAGAGCAAAAGTATCTTGCGTAAATGAACCTTCTCCTTGAATTGTCCAAGTATAACTTTCAGTGGGTTTTAAGTTTTCTGGAGTAAAAGAAACCAATGCAGAGTCAGAAAAACAAGAAACTGACACTAAAACCTCATATGCTGCATTGGGGATTTCAATTGACCCTAAATCAATGCTACCACTATTTGTGCATCCATAACTGTCAGTCAAAGTAAGGCTGTATAGTCCTGCATTGTTGTTTGATACTAAAATATTTTCAGTAGTCTCGTTAGAACTCCATAGATAAGAACTATTTGCTAGGTTAATACTAGAAGTAGCTCCTAGTTCAATATTAGGATCGTCACAAGTCAAGGGGTCACTGATAATTACATCAATAGAATGCGGATCATTGATAAATAAGCTAGTTGAATCAGAAATAGTATCTCCGCAAACAGAGATAGATTGTGTTACAAAAGTTATTTTTTCTAAGCCTTCGCTAATCCCATCATCGATTGCTCCAAGCATTAAAGAAGTTTGGTTGGCGCCATTTTCAAATACTACTTGGTTAGGCAAAAGATTGTAATCAGTTCCGTTGGTAGCTGAACCAATAATTTCAAAGTTCACAGTGTCTGGTACTAAAAGTGAATCAATACGTGTAAATAAGATTTCAGTTGAATCACACCCTTCGATAATGGTGTTGTCACCATTGTTTGTAAGGGCAGCAATGCCCAAGGCCCCAGGAGATGAGAATGATCCAGCTTCTAAGAAAATTGCTGAGATCAATGCGGCATCAGAACCATCAGCAATGGCTAGTTTAATGTGATAGGTTTGATTGCATTGAACAATTGCTCTAGCTGTTAATTTGGTGGTAAACCCATCGCATGCGTCTACGGTAGTTAGTGCGGTATTATCGATATAGTAAGCTGTGTTGTATGTAGTGTTTACTGAGCTAACGGTAATGGGAAGCTCTGGATTGGTTCCAGGAACAAAAGCGATATTTTGAGCGCCATTTGGAAATCCAGCCGGAGCAGCATATGGTCCTGAGATACCAGGTCCTGAGATGAAAAAAGCAAAAATATCATTGAAAGAAGAGAATTCGTACTGATTGTATTCAGATGAGGCAAATACATAATTGAATTCAATAGTATCAGCAGATGGAGTGAAATCAAACTCAAGAGAAGCAACATCATTGACTTGACTGACAGTAAAAGTCTCATTGATAAGTTGGGGAACTGAGTTAGCAATATCAAGTAAATCTTGATCACTTGTTGCAGTGATTCCAATCTGGTTATTTGGTTGATTTGGTCCTAAAGCTGAAATGCCATCGGTAGCCATAACAATACCAGAGTTGATGCCGATGTTAGAATTTGATCCGTCAAAAAAACCAATCTGTAGAGGTTCACCGTCAAAAGTTATATTTGAAATAGTTACGCCGTTTCCTGAAAGTACATTGTTGACAAGCCATACGGGATCTCCGTAAGTGTTGGCAGGGGCTGATTGTGTAGTAAGTTGGCTGTATGCTGTATTTTGAACAGCAATTAATGCAATAAACAACAACTTTTTGATCATGTTACTGAAATTAAATTTTGTTACAAAGTTACAAAACAAATCATTACCTGAAAAGGGTGATTGTGCCTTTGAAGCTCTCATCTGTGATGGGTTGTCCTAATATATCTTCGGCTTCTATAACATAGTAATAAACTCCTTCTTGAAGTGTGTTGCCTTGTTTGTTTTTGCCTTCCCATAAACAAGGTTTTGTGAAGTCTGCAACATTGCAGCTAAACACTTCTCTGCCCCATCTACTGTAGATGTTTAGCGTGTAATTATAAAACCCTGTTCCTGACAGTCCGAAGCTGTTGTTGAAATCATTTTCGTCACCTGGTGAAAAGGCGTTGCCTAAAGGCTGGTAAAATAAGTCATAAATTGTTAGGCTTAAACTGTCTTGAGAAATACAATTGTTTTCATCATAAGCAGTAAGGACCATTGAAAATTGACCCGTATCTGAAAAAGTACTTGAAGGGCCAATATAAGAAGTAGCAATTTCATTGTTGTTTAGCATCCAGCTGTATTGCTGGTAAACATCAGGTCCGTTGTTGGTAAATTGAACTGATACAGGTAGTTCAGAACTGGCATTGTAATCTGAGGTGATGTCAAGTTGATTTGAGCTGTTAATTAAATTGACATCAACTGTAGTTGTATCAAAGCAGATAGAGGCTGAATCTGAAGCTACAAGAGTGTAGGTGCCACCAGCTTGAGCTTCAAAGCTATCTGATTGACCAAGACTGTTGTCGTTTTGCCAATAAAACATGTAGCCATCTTGATTAGAACAAGGCAATGTGTTTAAACTCCATACCAATTCATACACTCCAGGTAGTGTGTTGTCAATATATAAGGTGTTTCCGTCTTGGTCAAGTACACTAAAAGCGGTTTCAGTCACAAAACTACCAGGGTCAAAATAAAACTCTAAAGGGAGTTCAAGACTAGAGCTGATGTATATCGTATCAGAAGCAAAATCACCACTGTTAATTGTAAATGTGCCATATGATGTAGTAGCTGAGTTGATCTCTAGGCTGCAGCCATTCCATCCATCACCAAAACTGTCAAACATGTTAAGAATAATATAGCATTCTTGAGCATTAATAGCTTGAAGTGTTGTGCTTTGCTCAGTAGAGCAAATGACAGAATCTGTATTGATGATTACGTTGGGTTGAAAAACATTTGAAGTATTGATGACTTCAAAAGTGTTTTTAGTACAGCCTAATGGGCTGGTGATGGCTAAAAATACAGAATCAGAAATAGAAGGTGTCTCGTAGCTAAGTGTTGTATTTGGCTGGTCATTTGCACTCAAAAACATACCGTTGTTGGTTGACCAGTTAAAGGTGTAGTTTCCTGCTGGACTTCCTTGAGCATTGACTTGAACTTCTTCGCCTAAACATACCAAGTTAGAGGAGCTTGAAGTGGTGTAACTAAAATCAGCAACGCGAGTTACTGTTACAGTATCTTTGTTAGGGCAGCTCAGAGAGGCATTTAAATCACTTACGACCTCATAGGTTGTTGTGTTGTCAGGTGAAGCAATAGGATTGCTGCAAGGGTTGCATGAAAAATTTTGCCCAACAACAATAGGATCACCTGAAATAACATTCCATGTAAATGTTGTGCCATTCACAGCGCTTAATTGAGCTTGACTACTTTGTTCAGTGTTTGGTCCGCAGGTGATCTGATCGGGGCCAGCGTATGTTGAAGATGCGACAAAAACTTGGTAGGCAAAACTTTGAATGCCTTCGATAGGACATGCGCCATCTTTTACTTGAATTAAAATGTTGTAGACTTGGTCAAACAATTCTACGGGTGTTTGAAAGTTTACTTGAACAGTAATGGGGTTTGTGCCTGTTGTGTTTAATGTCGCTCCAGGGAACAAGTCGGTAATGTTTGATTCGATGTATAGTATGTCTGTAGGATTGATGTCATTGAATTGTAAATCAAAGCTTACATTGTTGTTTAAACAAGTATTGATTTTGGTTGAATCGATCAGTTGCGCACCATTTAAATTTTGAATGGCTCCTGCCGTAATGTCTGGAGCTGAATTCGTGCATCCACCCACGACATGAATTTCAAGATCTTTAATGATCTCGCCAATTAGAGCTCCGTTTTCGTCATATTCTTCAATTTTTACAGCTAATACAAATGTTCCGGCGGTAGCAGGGGTGAAGTTTAAGACGCCTGTTGTTGAGTCTAGTGTAATGGGTTGAGCAGCTCCTAATGGATTTTGACAATTAAACCCTGAGAAAAAAGTCACAGATTCAGAAGGGTCATCTAAGGGGCATGTCAGCGAATAAACCAAAGAATCACCATCTTGATCAAATGAAGAAAAGTCAAGGTTAGTGGGTTGTCCTATGCATACTGAAGGCACTTCAAAAGAAGCAATTTCTGGAGAGTTGTTCTGTGGTGCAATAAGGCTATTTAGAGTGGTGTAAATATAAAAGTCTTGGCTCGAATTGATGTTGTCAACACTGTTTCTAAAAGCAATGTCTACAGAGAGTTCCCAATCTGCACAAGGAGGAAGATAAACAGTGGCAGTATGTGTAATTTTTTTGATACCCAGCTCACTGCCATTGTTACACGTGGTTAATGAAGAGTCACAAGTTTGAGATACATCTTCAATGCTCACTAAATCCATCTCAATACTGATAGGGTTGCTGCATGAGCTATTGATGTCTAAATCATAGGTGTTGTCTTCATCTACTGTTCCGCCACAATCAAAAAGCATAGTAAAAGTGACTAGAAACGTGTCATTTTCTATGTGTTCATAAGAGATGTTTCCGCCTGTTAAATGTGAAGAAAAGGCGTGCTTGCTAAAGCATAAACAAACAGCAAGAATAAGTAGTTTGGCGTATAATTTCATTTTGTGACTTTTAACAAGCCACAAAATTACTGAAAATGAACCACTTTACACAACTCCTTGCGCAATCATTGCATCTGCAACTTTCACAAAGCCAGCAATGTTAGCACCTTTCACATAATTTATGAAATCACCTTCTTGTCCGTAGGCAATACATGCCTTGTGAATGTCTTTCATGATGCCATTGA
>JAHDHZ010000012.1:0-38794 GCA_020631045.1 Flavobacteriales bacterium
CCCCCTTTGTAGCAAATGCGCCTGAAGGGCTGTATCAATTACTGCAACAACTCAATGGTATTTTCTTTATTCCGATTGCCTCAGTTATCATTGCTGGCTTTTTCTTTGATAAAGTTTCTGCCTTTGGCGCTCGAGTAGGCTTACTTTTTGGTCTAACATTTTATGTAGTCATGAACTTTGTGCTAGAAGTAAACCTGCACTTTGTACATATTTGGGGCATAGAATTTGTTCTAAATATCGCTGTGATGCACATCGGCTCATGGGTAAGGCCATCCACCCAAAAATTCATCATTCAAGATGTTGGTGCAGTAGAAATCACCCCTTGGAAACATACTAAACTATTGAGTGCAATGCTTATTTTTATTACCATTGCCATATATGTGTTATTGGGCAATGTTTAAATCGAGACTATGAGCCAGAAAAATGACTTAATCTTCAAAGACAACAATTATAGAGATTACACCGACGTGAAAGAGGCGGTAAAAGATCACTACAAAAAAATGCGTACTAATCAAACCTATGATTATGTAAAGCGCATGAAAAAGAAGTATTTGACCTTTGATAAGCCTATGATGCTCTGGGATGCCATGGAAAAACTCGATGCTTTAGTCGATGTGAGTGATCCTGATCTTGATTTACCTAACGTACAACATTTGATTCAATCAGCCCAAGCCATTCGCAAAGATGGTAGAGAAGATTGGATGCAATTGGTCGGGCTAATTCACGACTTAGGCAAAGTCATGTATTTATGGGGCAGTGATGAAGACGGCACTTCTCAAGATGAGCAATGGGGCTTGGTAGGCGATATTTTCGTGGTTGGATGTAAATTTCCTGACACTTGTACCTACCCTGAATTCAATGCCTTGAACCCAGATATGCAAAACCCTAAATACAATACTGAATTGGGTGTTTATCAGCCAAATTGCGGATTAGACAACTTACACCTTGCCTGGGGGCATGACGAATACTTATACCAAGTATTGAAAAACCACAAAGACAACAAAATCCCTGAAGCAGGCATGGTGATGCTACGCTACCATTCTTTCTACCCTTGGCACACCAAAGGCAGCTACGAGCACTTACTTAGCCCTAAAGACGCTGAATACAAAGCAATTATCAATGACTTCAATACCTATGATTTGTATACAAAATGCGAGCGCATTACCCCTTTAGAAGAAATCAAAGACTATTATTTGCCTATTGCTGAGAAGTATTTGGGTAAAGGGCCTATTTATTGGTAGTACCTTTTCAAAACTTCAAAAAAAAGGGCAGTTGAATAATCAACTGCCCTTTTTACTTCATAATTCTTTTAGACTATACTGCTGCTAATTTCGCTGCATTCACTGTCTCAATGATACGATCAACAATCTGATACGGATCAGCATTTGAAGCAGGTCTTCTGTCTTCTAAATATCCTTTCCAATCATTTTGCACTACTCCAACCGGAATACGAATAGAAGCCCCTCGATCACTCACCCCATAAGAAAACTTATCAATGCTTTGCGTCTCATGCAAGCCTGTTAAACGCAAATCATTGCAAGATCCATACACCGCGATATGCTCTTTGTGCACATCTGCAAATGACTCACAAATGCCTTTCATATACGCCTCTCCACCCGTCTCTCTCATCTTTTTGTTAGAGAAGTTGGTATGCAAACCTGAACCATTCCAATCACCTTCTACTGGCTTTGGATGAAACTCGACTTTCATACCGTAACGCTCCGTGATTCTATACAAGAAATAACGTGCAAACCAAAGGGCATCACCAGCTGCTTTCGCGCCTTTACCGATTACTTGAAATTCCCACTGACCCAACATAACCTCAGCGTTGATTCCTGTGATTTCAAGTCCCGCTTCTAAACAAATGTCTAAATGCTCTTCAACGATGTCTCTACCAGCCACATTGCCTTGACCTACCGCACAATAGTAAGGACCTTGAGGGCCAGGGTACCCTTCTTCCGGAAAACCAATTGGTCTATTGTTTACCGTTAGGGTGTATTCTTGCTCAAATCCAAACCAAAAATCATCATTTCCGTCTTTGATAACGTTTCTTGTATTAGATGCATGTACGGTGCCGTCAGGATTCAATACTTCGCAAAGCACTAAATAAGCATTGATGCGCTCAGGATCTTCAATAATACTCACTGGCTTTAACAAACAGTCAGAAAAATTACCTTCGGCTTGCTTGGTAGAGCTGCCATCATATGACCACATAGGGCAATCTTCTACCTTGCCAGAAAAATCTTCTGACACAATTTTTGTTTTACTTCTAAGGTTTGCTTCTGGCTGATAGCCGTCTAACCAAATGTATTCGAGTTTTGTTTTCATTTTAATTTAAAGCGCAAGAATTAATAACAGCAAAAATATACGATTATTTGAAGTTTATCAACCTGTGCAATCTTACCAAATTATTAACAAAGGGTAACCTTTGAGATCTTATTTACGTTAAAATAGCAACAAACTCCTACTGATGCGGTATTTTATTCTATTCATATTTTTAATTTCACAACAACTCTCAACCCTAAGTCAAACCTGTGACTTAAGCAGTCAAGAAGACCTTCTTTTTCAAAGATACTGGGAGTTCAGAAAAATCTTTGATGAAAATTTCATTCACTACGACCTTGACGAACATGGCAATTTAACTTCTGACGGCATTGGCACTTGGGACCACACTACCCAAACATACTCATCAAAAGGCAAGGCCATTCCAATAGACGAGTTTAGATATAGTGATTATTACCAATCTTTGTACAATTATGTTGGAGAAAATCCAAAATTCGGTCACATCCTTAAACTTCTTTGTTTAGAGTACCGCCTTTTTCAACAACACGGACAAACTAGAGAAGCACAAACAACATTAAATAAAATCTTTCTTTCATTGCAAGCCATCAGAAGGTTAGACATGACTGCAAATAAGCTAATGATGACTTATTACGCAAACAAAGGCTATGGCTGCACGAATCCACGCTTAAATACTTCAGGATATACTGGCTTTCAACTCAGAGACGACACAGATTACAACACCAATAAAGGACATCAAGCTTTCGGCTTCAACGTGAGTCACTCACAATCAATTTATGTCACTACTCAAATAACCATCAAAGACGACCAAGAGAACAGCTGCCCAAGCTCGCCCCACATGGCAGACCTTGTAAATTGCTTTCCACCAAATGAGACAAACTACAAAGAAATGGGAGAAGGATGGCAATACACTAAAAATGGTGGAGTAGTCAGCCAAGATCAGATTATCGGCAATGTCATGGGCTTGGCCTACGTCAGAAAATTGATTCCTACAACTGCTTTTGTAGAGTATAACGGCACTCGCTACTACCTTAGAGAGATCAACAAAAAAATTGCTCAAGGATACATCAACATAACCAGGCCAAATGGTCACAAAATGTATTACCCTGGGTGCTATGGCGATCAATTGGGCCCAAAAATTGAAGTAGGCGGTAATATTAGCGGATATTACTACGGCCTAAATCACACCCTTTCTTGGATTGCAGATCAAAACCCCACTACAGGCACTGGAGATTATTTCAAATGGCAAGCAACCATCTCTGGAGTACTTACAGATGCTGCAGTAGGAAGTGGCCCTTTATTTCACAACAACACTTTCAATGCAAGAATGGCTATGAAAATGATTTTAACATCAAACAAGCACGGATCTTGTAAAATGATGAAAGCAGCCTACAACTTGGGCTATTATCACGCTCCATTTGATGCAAAAATACTACACAACAGAACTTATGATTGTTCTATATGGGCATACAATGGACTTTACGCTCCTTACCCAACTCGTATCGACAAACAAATCAACAAAGAACTTTGCCAGGCACTTGGCCCCATGATTCAAAGCTGCAATCCCTTTGTATTCGTGAATGATGGGGATGACCCCAATTTATTCAACATGCCAACAAATGTAGGCAATGACTTTGCTTGGTGTACCGGGGGCCCTACTTCAAATAACGATTTCAGAGACCAACCCTGCAAGTACAAATGGTCTTCAATTGTCTCTCCGCTTGAATTCTTAACCTTCTACACCATGCTTAGATATACTGGCGAACTTGAGCATGATTTTTATGACCCTACCCGCCTTGTAGCTTCATCTGCTCTTGGTTTTGATTTTCAAGGGCTCTCTTCGGTTGGATGTGTTGGCTCTGCAGATGAAATTACTTTTTCAGGGCCTTCTTTTCTTTCAGACTTTAATTGGATTAGCTCAAGCAACCTATCTTTTTCTTCTGCCCAAGACAATCCAACCACATTGTTTACAGACCAAGATCAAGACAGCTCTTTTATTGGCATACAAGAGCAAACCACTCCAGATTACGATTGTAACATCGATTATAAAATCACCAAAGACTTTGCGATTGGCAACAATACTGAATTTTATGTGCAGAATAATCCACTCAACGTAAATTCTGATTTGCTTTCTTCTTGCAGCAGAAGGGTTAAAATCAAAAGTGACGAAGTGGCTGATCAAGACATTGAAATACTTTCATATAGCGTAGTGAGTTCTTGGGGAACTTTCTACCCCGCGCACCATCCACCCGCTCAAATCGGCATGCCCTTTTCGATTGTTCAACCCAACAACAACGGCCTTAAAATATTAGTCAAACCCAACCTAGAAGACTATGATGTAAGACAAGGCTATTCGATCGCAGTACAAGTAAGCTCTAACTGCGGAGCACCCGTCACCAAATACGTCTTTTTAGTCTTAACAGAATGCGCCTCCCTACCAGATATTGCATTAACCCCAGGCTCAAACTATCGCATTACTACAGCCCCCAACCCATTAAAGCTAGATGCTTTTAGTCAACTAACCATTCAGGTGCACTCACAAGATGATGAGCAAAACACAGACATGGCCGGAACCATTCAACTGGTGAGCAAAACAGGTCGAAATGTAACTTTAGGCAGAATAGAAAACAACCAAGCGCAGTCTAAAACATTACAGATTGATGCCAACCTTTTAAAACAAGGAGAAAACACAATTATATTTATACCAGATCATAACAAGCAGGCAGCAACAGCCACAAAATTGATCGGCATTAAATAAAACGAATTTCTCGCATCATAAAAGTATGCTCATTACCCGTTAAATCAATAGCTTTTAAAGCACCCGAGTCAAAATCAACACCTTGAATATTCAGTTGCTTTTTCTCGCCATGCACAAGGTAGGTGTGGTATTTTTCTTTTTGAAACAGCAAAGCCAAATAATCTTTCTGCAAAGTTTCAAAATCTTGAGCTAAAAATTGATCGTACCTATTTTGAAAACATCCTAAAAATACACTTAGCTGTTCTGCAAGGTCATATTTTTTTCTAGTAAGCACAAACAATGAACTTGGCGCTCTTTGAAAGCCATTAAGATGGTGAAACTCTTGGTTTATATTTAAACCAATTCCAATCACAGATGCATCTATTTGCTGGTGAGACAAAATAGTCTCAATTAAAATCCCGGCAATTTTCTTACCCTCAATCAAAATATCATTAGGCCATTTTATAGCCAGACTCTTTAGTTGTTGATCAGCCAAATAGTCTGTGATGGCTAAGCTTGTCAAAAGGTTCAGTTTAAAAAAATGCTTTACTTCTATTTTCTTAGTTAACACTATAGAAAACAAAAGGTTTTTCACCGCAGCACTGTGCCAATGATTGCCCCTTTGGCCTTTGCCTTTAATTTGATGAGCAGCCCAAACAACTTCTCCATGTGTCATGTCATTTTGACGCAACTTTTGCATGGCATAATTGTTGGTACTTTCTAACTGATCAAAGAAATGGAGTTTATGTCCTATTTTAAGAGTCATTTGGCCTAGAATATGCTAAATTTGAAACCTTTAAGTTTTAAGATCTCAATTGTAAATGTACGTTAAAAACAAAGAAGACAACACCTTAATCAAAGCAGTCATTGAAGGCCTTGAAGACAAAAAAGCCCTTGACATCACCTTAATTGACATTAAGTCACTCAACAGCTCAATTACAGATTACTTTGTAATTTGTCACGCAAATTCAAGCACACACGTAGGCTCAATTGCTGATAATTTAGTTGAACATGTGCGTAAACAAACTAGCGAAAAACCTTTTCATAAAGAAGGCATGCAAAATGCAGAATGGGTATTACTTGACTACAGCAATGTAATTGTACATGTTTTCTTAGAAGAAAAAAGACACTTTTACGACATTGAATCACTTTGGGCCGACGGAAAAATCACCCAAATCACCAACTCAGAGATGCCAATCTTAAATCAATAAGTTTATGAGCACACCCAAAAAGAAACCTAGTAACAGCATTAAAAATAAAATGCCTAAGCTGCCCAAACCAAAATTCAATTTCTATTGGATATACGGTGCCTTAGCAATTGTATTAATCTCAATGAATTTAATGCAGTGGAAAGGCTTTACAAAACAAACAAGTAAGGCAAACTTCTTCAATGTCTTGATGCAAAACGGTGATGTTGAAAAAATCACAGTAATCAGAAACGAACTTGAAGTTCAAGTGTTTTTAGACAAAGAAGCACTTAAAAAACAAGAATTCTCTTCACTTAAAGAATTGAGAGACGGACCTCACTTCAGCTTTAGTATTGGGTCTATTGAATCCTTTGAAAATCAATTGGCAGAATTTCAAAAAGAACAGACCTTTAACTACAAAGACATAGAAGTAAAATATGAAACCACAGAAGACTGGGGTGCGGTGCTGGGTTGGTTGTTGCCAATTGTGATTATGATTGCCATCTGGCTATTCATTATGCGCCGCATGAGTGGAGGAGCAGGCGGCCCTGGAGGCCAAATCTTCAACATAGGCAAATCAAAAGCAAAGCTTTTTGATGCTGAATCTAAAATGAAAGTCACTTTTAAAGATGTGGCAGGACTTGAAGGAGCGAAACAAGAAGTTGAAGAGATCGTTGATTTTTTAAAAAATCCTACACGTTACACGCAGTTAGGCGCTAAAATACCCAAAGGGGCTTTGCTTGTAGGCCCTCCCGGAACAGGCAAAACCTTGCTTGCCAAAGCGGTTGCCGGAGAGGCAAAAGTGCCATTTTTCACGCTTTCTGGTTCTGATTTTGTTGAGATGTTTGTAGGGGTTGGCGCATCGCGAGTGCGTGACCTGTTTAAAACTGCCAAAGAAAAATCGCCGTGCATCATCTTTATTGATGAGATTGACGCCATTGGCCGTGCGCGAGGAAAATCAGCTTCTTTCAGCTCAAATGATGAACGCGAGAACACCTTAAACCAATTGCTTACTGAGATGGATGGATTCGGCACCAATTCAGGAGTGATCTTATTGGCAGCCACTAACCGTGCAGATGTGTTAGACTCAGCGCTGTTGAGACCCGGAAGATTTGATCGGCAAATTTATGTTGATATGCCCAACTTAAATGAGCGTAAAGAAATTTTCGAGGTACACTTGCGCCCTTTAAAACTCAACAAGAAGCTCGATGTTGACTTTTTAGCCAAGCAAACCCCTGGTTTTTCTGGCGCAGATATTGCCAACATATGTAATGAAGCGGCTTTAATCGCAGCGAGAAAAAAGAAAAAGTCAGTAGATAAGCAAGATTTTTTGGATGCTGTTGATCGTTTTATTGGGGGGCTTGAAAAGAAAAATAAAGTCATCAAAAAAGAAGAAAAACAGGCCATTGCTTACCATGAAGCAGGACACGCTACGGTAAGCTGGTTATTAGAGCACGCATCACCTCTTGTAAAAGTAACCATCATACCTAGAGGCCAATCTTTAGGCGCCGCCTGGTACTTACCTGAAGAGCGTCAAATCACCACTACTGAGCAATTAGAACATGAGTTATGCGCTGCTTTGGGCGGAAGAGCAGCTGAGGAAATCACCTTTGGCAAAATCTCTACTGGAGCACTTTCAGATCTTGAAAAAGTTACTAAACAAGCCTATGCCATGGTAACCGTTTATGGATTAAATGATAAAATAGGAAATGTCAGCTTTTATGATTCAAGAGGAGGCTCTGAGTTTCAAAAACCTTACAGTGAAAAAACAGCAGAAATCATTGACCAAGAGGTTAAAAAACTGATTGAAAAATGCTATAAGAAAGCCAAAACCATTTTAAATAAAAACAAAAAAGGGTTAAAAGAAATTGCTGAACTCTTATTAGACAAAGAGGTTATCTTTAAAGATGATGTAGAAACGATTTTAGGCACTCGCCCAAATCAAGTCAACAAAGAATCTGAAGCACCTAAAAAAGCAGATACAAAAAAGACAACCACAAGAAAGAAAACAGAAACTCCTGAAGCATGAGTGAGCTCACCAAAAGAATCATAACTGCTATTGTTGGCATTGCTATTTTTATGCTTGGCATGCTATACAATCAACTGACTTACTTACTGTTATTTCTCTTGATCAGTAGCTTAACACTTTTTGAATACCTAGACGTATTTAATAAAAAATCATACAACTTCTCAAAAGTTCCTGCCTTAGCACTTAACTGTTTTGCCTTTTTAATCAGCGCTGGCTTTCTTGGCTCTTCACTTCAATTACAACTTGGTGTATTCTGTGTTCTTTTTAGCACAATGCTGCTGTTAAGTTTGTTTAAAAACGAACAAAAACCATTCATCAATTTTGCGATTCAAATCTCTGGTTTAATTTACATAACACTGCCATTCATTCTAACTCAATTGATTGACCATCATGAAAAAAGTCTCATTGTTTTTGGTGTTTTCTTGCTTTTTTGGACCAACGACACCATGGCATATTTTGTGGGTAAATCAAAAGGCAAAAACAAATTATTAGAGCGCATTTCTCCAAAAAAAACATGGGAAGGGTTTACTGGCGGAATTATTTTTACACTCATCATTGCCACTTTATTGAGTTACACACTACACATTTACAGTTTGCCTGTATGGATCGCCTGCGCACTAATTGCATCTATCATAGGCACAATGGGAGATTTAGTAGAGTCTATGCTTAAAAGAAGCCTTGAAATTAAAGATTCCAGCGCTATCTTACCAGGTCATGGTGGTTTTTTAGATCGCTTTGACAGCTTTATGATTGGTTTTCCTTTCATATATTTGCTACTGCATTTAGTACATTGAGAATACACAAAGAAGCAAAAACCACACTATTGATCTGCTTAACTAGCTTAAGCATGATTTGCATATTAAGCTATTTCAAAGCTCCAGGCATCTTTGCTTACTTAACTCTTGCAAGCGCTCTATTTTATTTATTTATTGTAAGTTTTTTTAGAGTCCCAGAAAGAAAAACATTTGTAAATCAAAACCATATTATTGCCCCTTGTGATGGCAAAGTAGTGGTCATTGAAAAAGTATTTGAAAGCGAGTACTTAAAAAAAGAATGCCTTCAAATTTCGATTTTTATGTCTCCATTAAACGTGCATGTAAACTGGCATCCAATTACTGGGGAAATTACTTACAGTAAATATCATCCTGGCAAACATCTGGTAGCTTGGCATCCAAAAAGCTCGACTGACAATGAGCGTACATCGATTGCGATCAAGCATCAAAATGGGAGTGAAATCTTGGTGCGCCAAATTGCAGGTGCTGTAGCCAGAAGAATTGTACACTACACAAAAGTTGGACAAAAAGTAAAACAAGGACAAGAACTCGGATTTATCAAATTCGGCTCTAGAATGGATGTATTTGTTCCTACTGACTCAAAAATCGCCCTTGAACTTGAGCAAAAATCAATTGGCAAACAAACCTTGATAGGCTCTTTTTCTTGACTTGCTTTAATTTTTTCAAGAGATTTGAGCACATAATGAGCTCAAAAACTATATTTACCCTATTCGCATCGTCTCTTTTTTTTATTGTTTTAAATTCTAGCGTTGGCTGTAAAAAGAAAAAAGACAAACAAGATTTTGAAGACGATCACAACATTATGCCTTTTTGCCCTACATGCGATTACAAAGAAGAAAAACTTTGTTACAGCAGCACATTTAACATTGAAGAAATCATTACTCAAAACAATTGGGTTTCTCAAAAAATCAAAGCAAACCAGGCCAATATTTCAGAGCTAAGAATCTATTTAAATTATATATCTGCCAGCTACAATTACGTATTTGTTTACCATAATTCTAATTCAAGCATTTTTGACTGCAACGGCACGCAGAAATGCGAACTGAATGATTCTCAAGAAAGCTCTGAATGCCTTGAACAAAATGGTATCGTCTTAAACCAAGACCAATTCATTGCAACAAAAACATTTTAATCTCACTAAACCAACCTCTTGTTAAAAACTTTACGAACCTGCTCAAACAATCCATTAGGGTGCATGGTTCTCCAATTTGGCTGGTCAACATCTTTTCCGCACAGTAAATACTGATCGATCTGCGCATCAGCAAACTCTTCTATGACGTGTTCTCTAAAATTGAGCAAACAAATCCATCCATCCGGAACATCATCAAACCACTCCTCATAGTAACAATCATCTGAGGCGTGAAAGTTTAAAACATTTTCTCCGATTAAAATAAACTTATCAATACCATTATCAATCATCAAATCAATGAAATCTCTTTTTAGCTTCATAATGTCATTATCTATGCAATCATTCCACTCACCTATAAATTCTATGATTGTGAAACCCTTGTCATAATCAACATAGAGCACTTTTAGAAACAAAGCTTGACAATTCACATCATCCCACTGAGGATGAATGTAATAGTTGTATATCTTATCAGAATACTGAAACTCACTATAGACTGTACCATAAAACGGTGAATAAGGGTCTTCAGAAGCAATGTAAAGCCCCCTCCAATTGTAATATGGCTCAATGGTGTGCATCTAAACCAAATATATTGTTTCAAAATGATTGTACCTTTGAGCTAGAACATTATTTTTTGGAAAAAGAAAAAAAACACATCACCATTTTAGGATCAACTGGTTCTATTGGCACGCAGACTCTTGAGGTTATTGAACAAAACATTGAGCAATTTGAAATCGATGTACTCACTGCACGAGCAAACGCCGAGCTGTTAATTCAACAAGCTCTAAAATTCAAACCCAACTCAGTGGTTATTACAGATGAGTCAAAATACAACATGGTTCAAAATGCTTTGTTTGACCATGACATTAAAGTCTATACAACAGATCAGGCATTGTGCGAGGTTGTTGAAATGCAAAGCACTGATATTGTAGTTACCTCAATGGTTGGATATGCTGGTCTAAAGCCCACACTTTCAGCAATTAAAGCAGGCAAAAACATTGCACTTGCAAATAAAGAAACCTTGGTGGTTGCAGGAGAAATCATCACAAAGCTAGCACGTGAAAAGGGTGTAAACATCTACCCTATTGATTCTGAACATTCTGCTATTTTTCAATGTATTGTGGGAGAATTTCACAACAAAATTGAAAAAATCATACTCACCGCTTCAGGCGGGCCTTTTAGAGGAAAAACTAGAGCTGAGCTTGAAAAAGTTACCAAAGCTCAAGCACTCAAACATCCTAATTGGGATATGGGCGCTAAAATCACCATAGACTCTGCCTCATTGATGAATAAAGGATTAGAGGTCATTGAAGCAAAGTGGCTATTCGGGCTTAAAACCGACCAAATTGAAGTAGTCGTGCATCCACAATCCATCATACATTCTGCCGTACAATTTCAAGACGGAAGCATCAAAGCACAAATGGGTCTTCCTGACATGAAAATACCTATTCAATATGCTTTAACCTATCCGAACAGAATTTACAACTCATTTAAGCGCTTTAACTTTTTAGATTACTCTAATTTAAGCTTTGAGGCTCCAGATTTAGAAACCTTTAAAAACTTAAAACTAGCCTTTCAAGCTCTTGAAAAAGGCGGCAACATGCCCTGTGTATTGAATGCTGCCAATGAAATTGCTGTTGAATTGTTTTTAGAAGAAAAAATTTCGTTTTTACAGATGAGTGAGTTAATTGAAAAATGCATGCAACAAATCACCTTTATCAAGACTCCTAGCCTTGAAGACTTAATTGCCTCAGATCAACAAACAAGGTTGTTCGCACGCAATAAAAAAAGGGCTTAAGCTCGTGTAAACTTAAACCCTTTTCTTCTGATGAATGATTTGTTTCTACCTACACTATTCTAAAGCTCTTAAAATCATTCTAGTAATGTCTGAATCTATTAAATCATGTGCATTGGCTCTAATTTGATCAGCCAGAGCACTATAATCTCTTTGATCTAGAGGATTTGATAAATGTGAAAGCAGCGCTGAGAGTTGAAAACTTGACGAGAGTAAGCTTTGCTGATTGACTACTGCAATAAAATTAGCCGGATCAGCTGCTATACGTTCAAACAATGATCGATTTAAATCTAATAAACCAGCATTTTGGTCTCGAATATCAGTCAGTAAATCAATTGCAGATCTTTGCGAGAATTGATTTAAAAATTCAGCCATTTCTTGCTGAGCCAACTGTTGAGCTTGAGCCAAAGCAGGATTTTGAGAAACCTGATTTACTGTTGTTGCTCCTAACAACTCATCTTTCTCACAAGAAGTAGTTGAGAGCATTAAACCTGTTGAGAGCAATCCTAAGAAAAAATTTCTTGAGTTCATGTACGTTTTTTATTTGGTTAATGAGGTCTTGTACCGTAAACCAAAACAAAAAGTTTCAAGAAGCACAAAAAACTTATCTCTAAAACTAAAAATGATACACGCCTTCCATCCTAGGAATAATCACTTTGGTTTGCTCTTGCAATAAATGCTCTTTGATGTAAGCACATTTTTCTTTGGTATCTGAACCTGGAATAAAGACATTGTCTTGCTTGGTTACAAAACAATTCCAATGCCCCAAAAAAGCAACTTTCGCTCTAGTCATATTGATCAGCTCACTGATGTTTTTTGAAGAACGGGGCTTTTGACCAAAACCTGTGAGCAAGATATCAGCACCTTTCTGTTCAACGATCTGAGGAATCTGCACTTTAGATTTTTGATTGGTATAATCTCTAAAAAACAGAGAAGTTGAATCATCAAAAATAATATAGAATGAATAGGCTTGTCCGCACAAAAAATCATTTACTTTTCTAGATGGCTCATCAAAAGGTTGTTTGAGCTCACCACTGTAGAACTGATGATTTACCAAATGGGGTGGATGCTCTTCTAAGAAAGCCATCATTTTAAATCCATCAAAATTATACCAAACATTTTCTTTCACTTCTGACACCTCAAAAGCGTAAGGATTGAACAGATACTTTAACGTTTTTGATCCAAAAACCTGGGCGTTTGCGCTTTGCTGCTGCACATACGGTAAATCTAAACAGTGATCAAAATGCGCATGAGAAACAAAAAGATGGCTCAGTGTTTCAAAATCATTTTTATATCTTTTTTGTTTAACTGAGTCGTATTCAACATCTGCATTGAACAACAAAGGCAGAGCATTTTGGTGCGAAAAAAAAGGATCAAACCCAATTTTTACTCCCTGCTTTTCTACAACATAGAAATCAGTACCATAAAATTTAATGCCAACCCCTAAATCAAATACTTCACTGCTCTGCTGCACATATTCTAACTCTTCTGTAAGTGGGGCCAAAAAAAAGTTGTATCGCACCAACAGAAACACAAAAAAAGAAACCAGCAAAAGCACAAACACCAATAGTGCGATCAAGACTCTACGCATAAGCTGTTAAAAGGTCTTAAATATACAAAACAATAGCGGGTCAATTGCATTTTTTTTACGAGATTTGGCCCCTATGGAATATTTAATTATCGCACTTCAACTCATCTTAAGCCTCTCTATTTTAGTAGTTGTTCACGAATTTGGACACTTCTTACCTGCCAAACTCTTTAAAACTAAAGTTGAGAAGTTCTATTTGTTTTTTGACCCTTGGTTTTCACTTGCTAAAAAGAAAATTGGCGAAACTGAATGGGGCATCGGATGGCTGCCTTTGGGTGGATATGTTAAGATTGCCGGCATGATTGATGAGTCTATGGACAAAGACCAAATGGACAAACCAGCAGAACCTTGGGAATTCAGAGCAAAACCAGCATGGCAGCGCTTAATCATTATGGTTGGAGGAGTAACTATGAATGTTATTTTAGCTTGGTTGATTTACACATTTATGCTTATGCATTATGGTGAAGAATACCTGCCTGTTGAACATGCAAAATATGGAGTGGTCTGTGATTCAGTACTACTTAATTATGGCTTTCAAAACGGAGATGTCATCACGCACCTTGAAGGTCGGGTTCCAGAAAAATTCAGCAACATCAACAAACAAGTCTTACTTGAAGATGCTCGAGCATTTACTGTTCAGCGAGAAGGTCAGTCAATTGACATTCAATTGCCTGAAGATATCGTAGGTATTTTATTAGGCGCTGGGGCTAAAAATTTATTCTCACCTGCTGTTCCATTCATAATTGATACGATTCTACCAGGCTCAACAGCAAGCAAATCTTCGCTTCAAAAGAATGATCAAATCATTGCCATCAACGAAAAACCAACCCCCTTTTTTCAAACTTTTGTACATGAAGTGCAAGCCTTCAAAAATCAGACAGCCTTTTTAACGATCTTAAGAAATAGCGATACCTTAAAAATTGAAAGCAATGTATCAGAAGAAGGAAAACTTGGCATTGGCAACAAGGCCCCAAGTGATTACTTTGATTTTGCTAAAATTGATTATGGATTCTTTGCAGCATTAAGCAGGTCAGTAGACAAAACATACGGCATGTTATCAGCGCAAGTCAAACAACTAAAACTTTTTAAAAACAAAGAAGCAAGAAAACAAATTGGAGGATTCGGAGCCTTTGCAAACCTATTTAGCCCTGTTTGGAACTGGCAAATTTTTTGGGAGATGACCGCTCTGTTATCACTTGTATTGGCATTCATGAACATCTTACCCATTCCGGCATTAGATGGCGGACACGTGGTCTTTTTAATTTACGAAATGATTACAGGCAGAGCTCCACATCAAAAAGTACTTGAATATGCTCAAGTAGCTGGCATGTTGCTGTTGTTTGGATTAATGATTTATGCCAATGGCAATGATGTTGTACGTTCAGAATGGTTTCAAAATCTAATGGGTAAATAACACATTTAACGCACAACGACTACTTTTCCTGTTTGCTCTAGTGTTTGATCGTCAATCACAAAGCTCCCCTTAAGGTCATACAAATAAACTCCAGGCTGAACTAGATTGCCTTTGCTATTCGTACCATCCCACCAAGCATTCTGATCGGTAGTTTCAAATACAACATTTCCCCATCTATTCATGATTTTGAGGCTGTAATCATTTAAACCATTGTGAATAGGCTTCCATTTTGAATTCAACTGATCATTATTCAAAGGACTAAAGGCCGTAGGTACATAAATCAAATTAGGCGAGCGCACCTTCAGTGATGCCGAATCTTTACAACCATGTATGTCTTCTACAAATAACTCTACTGTATACTCTCCCTGATCAGGACTGTAACTGTAGGTTAAAATAGAATCAGAAGAAAAGAATCCATCACCCAAATGCCAGTCATACAGAACAGGATCTCCTTCAATTAAACTAAAAAAATCAACATCTTTCAAATCATAATAATCGGCTGAAATCTTTACATCAATCTCATACACCCCAACGATAATATCTTTAGTTGCTGCATTATTACAAGCATCAAACACAACCAATGAAATCAACTCATTTTCTTGCAGTAAAACACTTGCCACATTGGTATTGGCTGGATTGTGCGACCAATTGTAGGTATAAGGAGGCAATCCATCATTGACTGAAACTGCTAAGGTTTCATAAGCGCCTTTACACCCTTTAATGCTGTCATCAGAAATAATTTGCATAGGCACATAATTGTCTACATTTACCCTAAAGGTTAAACTGGCTGTGTCTTTGAAACAATTGTCTGTTACCTGAAGAGTATATTCTGTTGAGACCATTGGCGAATCTGTTAAAATAGAATCTGCCGTTGAAATCAACCAATCATTCCAGGTATAAACATAATTTCCTGTTCCGCCAGTGAATGCAGGTTCTACTCGAATGGGCGTTCCTGGACATTCATGGTCAATATCATTGATTGCCACAATTTGAGGAGCATCAAATAAATTTACAAACATCGTATTTGAAACCGTATCATTAGGGCAAGCATCAGCAGCATAAAAAGTAAACACCTCAGGCTGATCTGCTGTTTGAATGATGTTTCCTTGATCTGAGTTGCCAGAAGCAGATTCCCACCAAAACTTGTAGGGTGCTACACCTCCTGAAACTTCAGGTAAAATTGTAGCTGCACTATTTTTACATAAAAGTGTATCGTTGACTTCTAACTCAATTTGCATGTCTGGTTGAAACAATTCAACTTGCCCCACCCCACTATTTACTGCACAACCGTCAGTTACCGTCACAAAAACAGTTTGGGTTCCACCAGCGTTTGAAAGTCTAATAAAATTAGTATCTAAAGAAGAAGTATACACCTGGCCCGTAGACCATTCTAAAGTATAATCAAGCAATCCGCTGCTCACCACTACACCAACCTCTGTTGAGTCTTGAGGGCATCCAGCCGTATCATTTAAAGCTTGAAGGGTTACCTGTGGAGGATCAATGATCAACAAAGTATCAGAAATTGCAGCATTGGCACACAATCCAACCAATCCAAAAGCAATTGACTCAACCCCTTCATCTAAATTATCTTCAATGGTTTGCACTTGAATAATAACCTCATCAACTCCAACCGGAAAAGTAATAGAATCAGGAAAATCAACATAATCTACCCCTTCTATAGCATCGCCAGCAACCACAAAATAAATCGTCTCACTATTTGAAACATCATCTCTAGTAAGTTTCACATCAATGCTCCCACAGCCCTCAAAAACCTCATTGGCCTGTAAACTTGGATTCGTATATGACGGAGAGGCTGAAATATTCAAATCAATATTGGCACTAAAACTGCCCTCTTCTAAAAAGATTGCAGAGAGTAAACTTGCATCTGATCCATCAGCAATGGCGAGCTTAATATGATAGGTTTCTCCGCACTGCACCTGGGCTTTTGCCTTAATAGGAATAGTCACTCCATCTATTTGATCAATCTGACTAGAGGCATTAAAATTTTGATAATACCCAGCATTTAAAAATGAGTTCACTGAGCTTATGGTAATGGGCAGAGGTGGATTTGACCCTGGAACAATAGCAATGTTTTCAGCTCCGTTAGGAAAACCCGGAGGGCTCACGTACTGACCATTAAACCCCGGACCTGAAATCAAAAAGGCAAACACATCGTTAAACTGAGTGTTTTCAAAGGCATTGTACTCAGCAGAAGCAAATACAAAGTTAAACTCTACACTGTCAGAAATCGGAACAAAATCAAATTCTAGCAATGCAATGTCATTGACTGAATTCACTGTAAAATTTTGCCCAATCAAAGGTGGCACTGAATTGGCAATGTTTAACAAATCAAAATCATTGATGCCATTGATAACAAAATCTCCGAAAGGCACATTGGGATCTAATTCTTCTATATCATCAGTACACAGAACAACTCCGGTATTTATGCCCAATCCTGTTCCGGTGGCATCAAAGTAACCCATCTGAATATCATCACCTAAAAAGGTAATGTTTGAAGCTACAATACCATTCCCCAACAAGACGTTATTGATCAAATTATCAGCATTGTCATACATCACAGAAATCTGTGCAAAAGGGCTTTGAAAAAGCAACAAAAAGCTCAAGAGTGATAGTATGCGTGTGATTTTCATAAACTGTGTTTTGAATGCTAACGATAAAAAACCAAAAGGTTGCCTATCTGATTCAAGGAATTTCAAAAATACGAACCGATTAAATGTATGTCAAGAATATTTTATGTGTTATTTTTGAGACTCAACCATTCACTATGCAACATTTAAAGCCCATTATTGAACAAAACAAGCAACGATACATCGATGAACTGATCGAACTGTTAAAGATCCCTTCTGTAAGTGCAGATCCCGCCTATCGTGAAGATGTTTTTAAAACTGCTGAAAAAATCAAAGAAAAATTTATCTCTATCGGGCTTGATAACGCACAGTGCATTGAAACACCTGGCTATCCGGTTGCATATGCCGAGAAAATCATTGATGCTTCAAAACCTACGGTATTGGTTTATGGTCACTATGATGTACAACCTGCAGACCCTATTGAATTGTGGGACTCCCCTCCTTTTGAGCCTGTAATTAAAAACGAAAAGATCTATGCTCGCGGAGCAGCTGATGACAAAGGGCAAATGTATATGCATGTTCTGGCCGTGCAGAACATGCTTGAAAATAATTGCTTGCCTTGTAATGTAAAGTTTTTGATTGAAGGCGAAGAAGAAGTAGGTTCTGACAACTTAGAAGGGTTTGTGAAAAAACACAAAGAACTTTTAAAAGCTGATGTGATTTTAATTTCTGACACAGCGATTATTGACAATGAGAATCCGTCAATTACTGTTGGGCTTCGAGGTTTGTCGTATGTCGAGGTAGAGGTCACTGGCCCTAACAGAGATTTGCATTCAGGAGTGTATGGGGGTGCGGTGGCCAATCCGATCAATGTGTTGAGTAAGATGATCTCATCAATGTTTGATGAAAATAACCACATTACTATTCCTGGCTTTTATGATGATGTACAAGAGTTAAGCGCCACTGAACGAGCAAGTTTAGCTGAAGCTCCATTTAACGAAGAGGCCTATAAAGAAGAATTACAAATCGAAGCCGTATATGGTGAAAAAGGTTATGAAACTCGCGAGCGCTGTTCAATCAGACCTACCTTAGATGTAAATGGCATGTGGGGCGGATACATAGGAGAAGGCGCAAAAACAGTATTGCCCTCAAAAGCCTATGCGAAAATATCGATGCGTTTAGTGCCTAACCAAAGCAGTGATAAAATCACTGAACTGTTCACCAAACACTTTGAATCAATAGCGCCTAAAGGTGTTAAAGTCAAGGTAAAACCTCATCACGGCGGAGAGCCTTTAGTGGTACCCACTGACTTTGATGCTTATAAAGCAGCAGAAATGGCCATGCAGCAAACATTTGGCAAAAAGCCGGTGCCAGAGCGTGGGGGCGGAAGTATTCCGATTGTAGCGCTTTTTGAAAAAGAATTGGGCTTAAAATCTATTTTAATGGGCTTTGGATTAGACACCGATGACATTCACTCCCCAAATGAACATTACGGCATTTTCAATTACTTAAAAGGCATTGAGACCATTCCGTATTTTTATCAGTATTACGCTGAGATGAAGGCCTAATCTAAGAAATATAATTTCTGAAATTCACCCTACTGAACCACTAACCTTTTTTGAAAGCCCCCTTTAAATTGATCATTTAGCTCAATAATATAAATACCAGCTTTTAATGCAGATGTATTTAAATGAACATTTTTTGCATTTACTTCAAAACGCTGAATGACACTACCTGAAACATTTTTAACAAATCCCTGGACATTATTTTTTCGATTTTGATTTGTTAAGAACAATTCAATCGATGGTCTGCCTTGTTGAATAACATTCGGAAACAATTCAAACTTGCCTTTATGACTATTGTAATCAAACACATGAATCACTTCAATTGAAGAATACTCAAATCTCCCATCAAAATCAACTTGTTTCAATCTGTAATAAATCAAATCTGATTGAAATGAATGATCAATAGCCTCATAATATTGCGCGGCGTTAGAGTTTCCGTTACCTTGAATGATGTCAATAGTTTCAAAGTCTACTCCATCATATGATCTTTGTACTTCAAAATAATCATTATTAATTTCAGAAGCTGTCGCCCAAGAAACCACAATACCTTGATTATCATTTAATTGCAAATTAAAACTAACCAATTCAACAGGCAAAGCACTGGCTCCTGCTCCAACACCAAAAGGAGAAAATCCATCGTCATAATTTGAAATTTCAGCATACCTCATCACTCCATTGGTAAAAGTAGCCGAATATTCTTCCCAACCTGAATCGTAGTGACCAATAAAAATACCATTTGGTATGTTCGCATTGAAGTTTGCCCCTTCATTTCCAGGCTCCCAACCAAGTTTTATATCAAATCTTTGAGTAGCATCTGAATTACTTAAATCCCAATAATGGCTTACATTTCTTGACGCATCAGAAACCATAGGGTGAGCTCCATCATAAGCAACAGCATTAAACTCATTCAACACTGCTGTTGTTGGATTCACAAAAACAGGTGTAAATGCAGTTGATGTACCAATTGGAATCTCATAAACTACGTTACTAGCCCCATCTTCTATAATCATGCCTGGAGAGACATATGACGATACACTACCAGAATTCAACAAAGTACTTGAGGTACCTGAAGCATAATCTAGATAAATATGTGTTCCTGGGTCTCCTGAATTGCCATCAAACAAAATACCATCAATTAAATTCAAGCTACTTGTTGCAATCTCCTCACCATCTTGTAAAGTAACACCAGTTGCACTCCTATTTTCAATAACTAAATTAGGAATATCTATAGTAGCCACATTTGGCAATTGTATTACATCTGAAACTTCTACTCCTGTTGTTTGAGCAACCAGCCCACTATACTTTAAAACAGTAGAGGCATTTTTATAAACTATATATCCGCTTGATGGTGTAGAGCCAGTCGGTGACTTTACAATTTGAGCAGCTGAGGCCATTTCTAAAGTATCAGTAATTACTAAATAATCAACATCTGTAAAAGTTTTATCACCACTTCCATTAATCTTCAACTTAGAAAACTCATTATTAGCAATGGTAATTGTTTGAGCTCCACCATCTAACTCAAACAAACCTGAATCACATATAACCTGAGCAGATGCCACAACAGGAGACGCATGACAACAAGCATACACTGAATCTGCAGCCATTAATTTACTTGATGGATTTCCTTCAAAATCTATTTTTGAGACCACTGAAGCATCAGATACACTAAACCCAATCGCTCCATTTGCATTAAGGGTACCTCCTCCCAAATATATTGCTGCATTAAAATTTAAGCTAACATCTACACCTGAAACAAGTTTTATTCCGCCATCAACAGTCATGCTTCCTCCATTCAAATCAATATAGTTCTCATAAGTTCCTGCAAAATAAACACAAGTCGATGCAATTGATATTGACACATCTCTTCTGACTTGTAATGAAGAGGTTGCACCAGCAAATAGTAAGATTCCTTCATCTGGAGCTGCACCCGCACCACAATACGTTGAACTACCAACATCAAGTGTATTTGCTTCAGCAGCAAAAGAGGCCGGTATTGTCACTATTGTATTGGGAGATATATCTACATCATCAGAAATTCCTGGGTAGTCTATTCCAGGAATACAACCTGTGGTACATAGCCCCCCCCAAGTTGTCCCGACATTCCAATTACCGTTAGATCTACTACTAAAAGTAGCTGCAATCAAGCTAGATGCACTAAATAAAAAGATGATATGTAACAGAAGTCTTTTCACAACAATTTCTACGCACTTTTACAAACATAGGTTTCAAAAACTTATACACACTTTTTATAAACAAGCTCAGATCTTGAAACTTGCTAAAAATATTACTTTAATTTTAATATATGGCTAAAAAAGTTCTTATTTCTGGCGGATCAGGCCTGATCGGAAAAAAACTCTCAAATCTTTTAGTTCAAAAAGGGTATATTGTACATGTCTTGAGCCGCTCAAAGAGACAAAACCAAAATGGCATTTACTATTTTGTGTGGAATGTGCATAAACAAGAAGCCGAGCTAAAGGCATTTAAAAACATTGATATATTTATTCATTTGGCAGGAGCATCCATCGCTGAAGGTAGATGGACCTCTGCAAGAAAACAGCAAATTATTGATTCTCGAGTTAATTCTATGCAATTGGCTTTTGATAGTTTTTCAAAAGTGGGAGCATTTCCACCCCAAGTAATCTCTGCTTCAGGTATAGGTTTTTATGGAGCTAAAACTACCAATCAAATTTTTAAAGAAACTGATCAAGCTGTTTCAAATGACTTTGCCGCTCAAGTATGTCAACAATGGGAAGCTGCAGCTCAAGTTTTTCAAAACAAAAGCATTGTAAGTATCTTACGAACTGGTATTGTGCTAAGTAAATCGGGTGGAGCTTTACCCGTTATTGCCAAACCCATTCGCTTTTTTGCAGGAGCTGCTTTAGGCTCAGGCAAACAAATCATGCCCTGGATTCACATCAATGATTTATGTGCCTTGTTCTTTTTTGTAATCGATCAAAATTCGGGTGGAATATTCAATGCTGTGACAGACAATGCTTCAAATAAAACCTTTAGCAAAACGCTTGCTAAAATTTTAAAGCGCCCGTTATGGCCTATTCATGTGCCCGCTTTTGTGCTTAAGATCATATTAGGTGAACAAGCTGAATTAGTCTTAGAAGGATCAGCTGTTAGCAGTAAAAAAATCAAGCAAGCAGGATTCAGCTTTGAATTTAAAACCTTAGAACAAGCTTTTGCAAAGGAGTACCAAAATCTTTAGACTTTTTATTAAAAACTTCTCTCTCACCGCACAAAAATGTCTAAAAAAATTGGCAAGCCCTCCCAAAAGTTCAGAAATTGAGCTAAACTTTTTGGCGCACAGACTCACGCTGCCTTGCCATTTTTTTGACTTTTTTGTGATGGTTCATTCGAACTTTTTAATAAAATCTAGGAATTTCTTTTTAAGATGTTTTAACAACAAAATATTATCATCCACCCATAAAGGCCTACCTTTGAATTATGAATAAATGTCTAGCACTTTTACTTTTTTTCTTGAATAGCCTAATGGTTTTCGGGCAAAATCAATACACACTTTCAGGAAAACTGATCGATCAAGAAAACGCTCCAATTGCCTTTGCTACTATTGCTCTTTTTGAGAACACGTCTAATAAACTTTTAAAGGCCAGCACAAGTGATGTAAATGGTTTGTTTGAGGTTGAGGCACTTAAAGCAGGTACATACACCCTTAAAATATCATTCGTAGGATTCACAAATTATGAAAAAATACTGGAGATAAAAAAAGACACTGATTTGAAAACAATTGCCTTAAGCACTTCAGTGAATAACCTCAAAACAATCGAAGTCTCTGCCCTTCGCCCTTTGGTTGAAATTAAGCCCAACAAAACAGTCTTTAATGTAGAAGGCACCATCAACGCTTCAGGTTCTGATGGGCTTGAATTGTTAAGAAAAGCTCCGGGCGTGATTGTAGACAATGACAACAACATCTCTTTGAAAGGCAAAAGCGGAGTACAAATTTATATTGACAATAAACCCACTCAAATGGATGGTGAAGATTTAACAGCTTATCTTGAAAGTTTAAGTGCAGATCAAATTGACAACATTGAAATTATTTCTAATCCATCAGCCAGATTTGATGCTGCAGGTAGTGGCGGAATCATCAACGTAATTCTAAAAAAACAAAAATTAGAACACCTCAATGCAACGATTAACGCAGGATACAATCAAGGGTTTTATCCGAAATTTAATCTTGGAACAACACTCAATTACAGAAAAAACAAGACCAATTTTTTCTTTTCTTACAATTATAGAGATCGGAAAATGCGCTCAGAGCATTCTTTTTATAGAGAGCAAAATGATTTTGTGTTACAATCTGACGCCTCTACATTGCGAGTAAGAAAAAGCCATAATTTAAAAACTGGAATTGATTATTCTTTAAATAAAAAAAACACTATTGGGTTTTATGTTGAGGGTAACTTTACGCCTAACGGCAACTCTTTAGGATTGAATGATGCACAAATTGGGCCTTTAACTTTAGGCTTTGAAGAATTATTAAACACCTATGACTACACCTTAACAAGCAGAAACAACCGCGCCATAAACCTAAACTATTTATATAAAGACACCAACGATCATGTTTTTATGATCAATCTAGATTATGGCCAGCGTACTGTTCAAAGCGATGTCAACCAACAAAACAACTGGCTAGCTCTTACAGACTCTAGTTTCTTAAGAGCTGAAGATATCATAAATGAACGGGCAACCCAAATTGACTTAGCCTCAATCAAACTTGATTATCAAGTACCCCTTTGGGACGGAAATTTAGCTCTAGGACACAAAACCAGTCAGGTAAATACAACGAATGATTTTTTATTTTATGATGTTATCTCAGGCAATAAAATCATCAACACAGACCAGACCAATGACTTCGAATATAAAGAAACAGTCTACGCCTTTTATATAGAATATCAAAAGACTATCAAGAAATTTGATTTATCGCTTGGATTGCGTGACGAATACACAGATTCAGACGGACGACTTACAAGCTTAGACACCACTCAGAACACCACCATCAAAAGAGACTACAACGATCTTTTTCCTTCATTTGGAGTAAGTTACAATGCTAGTAAAAAACAATCTTTTAGTTTAAACTACTCAAAAAGATTAGACCGTCCTAGCTTTAGAAAGCTAAACCCTTTTCAATACCGAATGAGCAGCATTACCTATAGAGCAGGCAACCCTTTACTTACCCCACAATACACTCACAACATTGAACTCTCACACAGCTTTAGAAGATTTTTAAATACTTCAGTCAGTTATACTCTAGTGCAAGATTTTACCGCTGATGTCGTAAAAGCTCTTGATTCAAACATCACCATTCAAAAACCTTATAACATTGAAAATCAAAAGATCATTAGTCTAAACAATTCACTGTACATTCCTGTTTCAAAAAAATATACGGTATATCTATCGAACTCTTTATCTAATATTAAAAATCAAAGTTTTATTGACTCATCTACCACCATTGATTTAAATGTAACGGTGTGGAATTTATACATGCAAAACACCTTTACTATTTTTAATGATGTAAAAATGGAAGTGAGTGGATGGATCTCTTCTCCTGGAATTTGGCAAGGCAACATGCCCTATAAATGGCAAGGAAGTTTAGACTTAGGCTTTCAAAAGAAAATCATGAAAGAGCGTGGAAAAATCAGGTTGTCTTTCAGTGACATTCTATTTACCTCCCCTTGGCGTGTTGAAGCACAAACTGATAATCTGTATTTATTAGGTGGAGGAAACTGGGAATCACGTCAAGTGCGCCTAAATTTCTCTTACACCTTTGGCAATCAAAAAATCAGAGCTAAGCGCATAAAAACAGGGCTTGATGATGAAAATAAACGCGCCTCAGGAGGTGAAGGTAGATAAAATCAAAGACTTGTTGCCTTTTGCATATAGCGATCTGATGAGAGCTTGTCTCCAAGATAGAAGTAGGTTTTACCTATGTTTTCAAGTAAAGTCTTTTTACCAGGCTCAATCTGTTCAGCTTTTAAAAAGTACTTGAGTGATGTTTTAAAATCACCAGAAAAACCATAGGCTACTCCTAAATTTTCAAGGGTGTGCAGGTTTTCAGGTTGTAATGCATGAGCCTTTAATAGATTTTCAATCGCCTTTGGTAAGTTCTGCAAGTTTTTACCGTACACCTCCCCTAGCTCATCAAATGCTCTATGATTCTTTGGCAGCAAAGAGCTAAGCATTTCAAGGTACTTTACCGCCTCTTGTGGGTTGTTTGCTTTCACCAGGGTATCGGCAATGAAAAAAATAGCATTTTCAATGTCTTTAAAATTAGGATTTTGTTTCAAACCACTTTCATAAGCATTGCGGGAGCCCTGGAAGTTTTGTGCTTCATATAATGTGTGGCCCAAAAGGGTTTTTGATTGAATATAATGGGGGTATAACCTTAAAGACTTTTGCAAAGCATTGGTAGCTTTGAGCAAGTACTCATTCTTTTTTGTAGCGTTTTTCTCTTTACGTGCCTTTTCATAGAAGGCTCCTCCTACCGACATATTCACCTTCGCACTCGCGCTAGAGGTCTTGTAATCTGCAATGGCTAGAGTATGATCGTTCTTCCAAACCGATGCCCTAGAAATGGTCTTAAAGCTGTAGAATCCAAACAATATTAGCGCAATGATTACCGCTTGTTTTTTGAGCCACTTATTCAAGATTAACACTGTTGCAATGGCAAATGCAATAGAAGGCACATACATGAAACGTTCATTCATAAACACCCCTATTTCAAAAAACAGGTTGGTAAACAAAATAAAGGTGCCGATAAAAAACAGGGCTAAATAGCCCCAAATATTGGTGCGGTCTTTTAAGAGCTTATACACTCCAAAGGCAAGCATCAACAAATAGATGCCAATCGCCATCCACACAAAAGCAGAAGAGAAATCTACATACGGAAAATCTTTTCCGTTATACACAAAATCTTCACTTCCAATTGGGTGCCAAGGATAGTAATCGTGCGTCAAGGGGTGCGGAAAAATCAGCAATTTCAAATACCAAAACATGCAAAAAAAGATGGTGGCCAACTTTTCAGAAGCACTCGCCTTTAAAAAGGGTTGATTCAACAGTTGCTCTTGCCCTGAAGTACTGATCTCTCCCAAGACTTGTGAGCGAATAAAAAAGTAGATCAAAAATGCCCCAAGCATTGGCAAGGTGTTTTTGACGATCTCAGGAATTCTCATCTCAGATCGAAAGACATACAAGGTGAGTGGAATCACTCCTAAGAAGGTCACCACGGTTTCTTTGGCAAACACTCCAAATAAAAAGCTTAAAAAGGCCCAAATGAGTAATTTTTGGTTTTTTGTATCAACCGATCGAATACAAAAATAAAGTGCGCCTAAGCCCCCTAACAATGACCAAATCTCATCTAATGATTTGATATTAGCGACTACCTCAGTGTGCAGAGGGTGGGCTAAATACAGTAGGGTCATTAAAAAGGCGGGAGTGAGGTAGAATTTTTGGGTGGATGTGAAAAGCTGTTGTAGGGTAATGAGCAGTAGTATTGCCGTGAGCCCGTAAAAAAGTGCGTTGCTGATGTGTAAAACATGGGCCAGGTTTTCTTTCTTTTTATTGTATTTAGCCGTGGGCAGGCCTTCTCTGGGGCCCAAAAACTCCCAAACAACAGCAAAATATGCTAAAGTGAGAGGGCGGTAACGACCCCCTTCGACCAAGTTTTTTTGTTTTCCAAAAAAGCCCGTAAAGGCATCGTGGGTAAAGATATCTGAGATTCCATCAAAGCCTTTTTTGGTGAATTGGTTGTGAGAGATCACAATTTTATCATCTAAGGCAAACTCATGTGAGAAGGTGCCAGCGTAGAGTAAAAATGCTGCTAAGAAAACAAGAACTTTATCTAAGTGTTTCATGGTGAGACAAAAGTACTTTAAATCAAAAAAAAAGTAAAATTAGACACTAAGCTCTCCTCGTAAAGAAGTCGCTAAGTATTTCTTTTGGTCTGCAGCACTGAGATCTAGACTTAAGAGGTACATCATTTTTGTTATGGCAGCCTCAAGGGTCATGTCTTTGCCGTGTACAATGTTGTACTTCAAGGCTGAAGGGTTGGTGGCGTATTTTTCAGGATCAACAGAGCCAATATTGCATTGGGTAATGTTTAACAACAGTACGCCTTTTTCTGAAAGTGTTTTAATTAGTGTTGTAATTTCTGAAGTATTCGGTAGATTGCCTGCTCCGAAAGATTGAATGACCAGCCCCTTAAGGTTTTCAATTTGCACATAGCTTTGGAGTACTTCTTTGCTAATGCCCGGGTAAATGGTCAGTATCGCTACATCTGTACATAGGTTCTTGCGCACCACTAAGTCTTGGGGCTTTATTCTAAGCAAGTGCTCAAAATCATAGGTGATGTGCACTCCTGCATTGGCCAGCACGGGGTAATTGGGCGAATGAAAGGCCTGAAAGTGCTCAGCATTAAACTTATGAGTTCTATTCGCTCTGTATAGCTGGTATTCAAAATAAATGCACACCTCTTGAATCAAGGGCTCATCGACATCTTTACTTGCCGCAATTTCAATGGCGGTAATGATGTTTTCTTTACCATCTGTTCTGAGCACTCCGATGGGCAATTGAGACCCTGTGAAAATTACTGGCTTTGCCAATCCTTCTAACATAAAACTTAAGGCTGAAGCCGTATAAGACATGGTATCTGATCCGTGCAAAACAACAAATCCATCAACCTTATGGTAATGCGCTTCAATGATCTGAGCCAATTCATCCCAAATATGAGGTTGCATATTGGTTGAGTCAATTGGGGTTTGAAAACTAATGGCAGTTAATTCAGCATTCAGTTTTTTGAGCTCTGGTAAATGCTGGCTGGTGTGATTAAAATCAATGGGCGTGAGATGCCCTTCTAAATCTTCGATCATACCGATGGTTCCGCCCGTGTAGATCAGTAATATGTGAGGCTTAGACACGATTTATAAATTTTCTTTGATGCGCTCGGCAATGGCTTGCATCTCTAGTTTTGAAAACTCTAGTTTTGGCTTTGCAAAATTCATATCTGCCACCGCATTGATCGGAATCAAGTGAATATGCGCGTGCGGCACTTCAAGGCCTACGACTGAAACCCCAATTTTTTTACAATCAAAACTTTGTTGCATGCCTTTGGCAACTTTTTTAGCAAAAAGATGCAGCCTAGAAAGTAGTTCATCATCTAAATCAAAGATATTGTCGATTTCTTTTTTTGGAATCACCAAAACATGGCCCTTTGCAATCGGAAAGACATCTAAAAAAGCCAAGCAGTCTTCTGATTCTGCTATTTTGTAGCAGGGAATTTCGCCGTTGATGATTTTTGTGAAGATTGAGGGCATTTTGTCGTGTTTGTATGTTTTTGGAGACGTTTTTTCCTAAGGCTTTTTCAGTTGTTATTTTTCATGACTGACAAACGTAAAGTTTGTAGGCCATGAAAAATGACAACTGAAAAAGCCCTACAAACAATATTATCTAGAGATGTCAAGCACCTCAAATTTCATTTGGCCAGCTGGAGTGGTGACTTCTGCTATTTCACCGACTTTTTTGCCTAAAAGCCCCTTGCTTATTGGCGATTCAATTGAGATTTTTTTCTCAGCCAAATTCGCTTCATTTTCTGGTACCAATGTGTATTGCATTTCGGCGCCGTTGGCTGTGTTTTTGATCTTTACTTTTGAGAGAATCAGCACCTTAGAAGTGTCGAGTTGAGATTCATCAATGATGCGTGCGTTGGCAATTTTTTCGTTGAGCTTTGAGATTTTCATCTCAAGCATGCCTTGTGCTTCTTTTGCAGCGTCATATTCTGCGTTTTCTGACAAATCACCTTTATCTCTTGCCGTGGCAATCTGTTGAGAGATTTTAGGGCGTTCTACAGACTCTAAATGCTTTACCTCGTCTCTAAGCTTTTGTAAGCCTTCTTCTGTTACATGAACAACTTGACTCATATCAATTCATTTAAACACAAAAGGATCTTCTCTTTTCAGAAAAAACCCTTTTGTTTGGTTTTATTATTTTTAGTTATAGATCTAACCTCAATGTAGCAGAGTGTGTTCCGCCAAATCTTGCAGTAGGTCTAAATGCATAATCTACTCCGAGTACTTTACCCTCTGACCCCATAGGAATGTTAAATCCGACTCCTGCTGCAGGTCCTAGATAAGCATTGGTTAAATCAGCAGCATCTTCATCTAAAGAAGAACCGTTTTCATGAGCATATCCCAATCTTAATCTAAAGATTTGCTTGTAAGCATATTCAAGTCCGGCAATGATTTGATCTTTGCCAAACGAGTTAGACAAAAAGTTTACGTTTAACGTTAGAATGTTTGCTGGCTTCATTTTTTTATCAGAAGTAGAATCTTTGGCCATAGCGCCTCCTAAATGAAAATCATAAGCAGCTCCAATGTTTAATAGGGCCGGCAATTCAAAACCTTGTGATCTTTGGCTTAAAGTATATTCAATATCATTGAAGATTACCTTCTCTGAAAATCCATCACCAGAAAACTTCATCTTAGGACCAACATTTTTTAAAGAGATGCCAAACCGTGTTCTATCAAAATCTCCAGTCACATAACGAATACCAATATCAAAAGACATTCCTGAAGCTCCAGAGTTGGCAATTTGTTCAGAAATTGTACGCACAGTAATGCCTCCGTAAATACTGTTTGAAAAAGTCTTTGCATATGACAAACCAATGTTTAAAAAAGTTGGACTAAACGTACCAGCGCCTCCATCAGGTAAATTTGTTGTGGTGATGTCTATGTCTCCAAAGCTCATCGCAGAAACAGTTAATCCGAAAACTGAAGACTCTCCTACTTGCTGGCCAAAACCCAGAGAAGAGAAACTAATACCAGATCCTGTTAACCAGTTTTTATATCCAAACATGACTTCTGTTCCTTGAGTGAAAGCTAGACCTGCTACGTTGGTAGCCGCAGCCTCAATACCTAACACACTTGCTGTGTTAGAGCCTGCAAGACCAGAAGAAGCTGCCCATGGATTGATTTTAAGTTCTGAAGCACCTGCTTCACCGACGCGGTCTTCATTTCCGGCAAGGGCTGAAAACCCAAAGCCTAACATTGCAATACTTAATAATATTCTATACATAGTTTTTTTTCTTGTTGATTAAACAATTAGAATGAGTCAAGATCTATTGGTCTGGTCATTCCGAACCATTTTAATACACGTTCACCAATTCCTGGAGCTTCTACATGAATGATGTAAATACCTGATGCGATGGTAATGTTTGCATCGTTCTTTAGATCCCACTGAAGTGAAGTTGTTGAAGCATCATCTTTGGTTAAGGTTCTTACCAACACACCATTTGTGGTATAAATTCTTACCGTACATCTATCAGGCAAGTTGGTAATCTTAATGCGGTTATCTAATCGATCTGTTTCATACTGAGAGTATGCATAGTAAGGATTAGGCACTACATTGATAATGTCTAAACCATTTACTGCAGTCTGATTATCAGCCAATGCAACAGCATACTTATCTGTATTAAAAGTATACAATGGGCGACCATAGTTTTGGGTTAAAGCAACATTGTCTTCAGCATCAAGAGCACTCACAGTACCTGAACTTGAAAAAGAAGAAGTAGCAGTACCATCAAAATATTCACCATGATTGTAAACTGTACCGTTATAATCAATTGGACCTCTTAAGACATAGTACTTACCATCTTCAGGCAATTGCTCACCTACATCAATTAGGTTGTCAGTAGTCACATAATTTCTATAAGGCTTACGCACTCTTAAACGCACTCTTACAGAAGAAGGCACCAAACCATCTGCCATAGATTTAAAAGCAAACCCAGGAGTTAATAGAGGTAGTGATGTCCAAGCTGCTGCTTGGTAAACGCTCTTAAAGTCTCTTGAATTGTACGCAGAAGTTAAAGAAGATGAACCTTCAGCTGAAACAAGCTTATCATAAATAAACTGACCTGCATCATATGATGGCATTTGTCTTGATTTTTGAATCCCAAAATTATTTGCTGCAATTCCTGAAAGCTCGACACTCTTACGATCTTCAAACACATTGTTTCTAAAGACAATAATGTAATGCTTACCTCCTAAACGCACGTCATCAAAAGGCCCTTCAGTGATGTTCGAAGTAGGATTCCATTGCATGTCACCACCATTTTCTGATTGCAACCAAGAATCTTCACCGAAAGCAATATTTAAACGCTCACCTGTTTCTTGATCAATGGCATACCCCGGAAACCAACTCATACCATAAGCACCAATGTAATTGGCATCGTCTTCATTGTTAGAACCAGAAGTTGATTGCCACCAATTGGCAACAGATTGATCAACAGAATAAGAATTTCCGTTTTTATCTAAAGAAGGAGACCTTCTTAAAAACCCTTTGTTAGCACCACCAATTGTAACACCGTTATCACGCTGCATTTCAATTACAGCAGCACGCGTCCATTTACTCTTATCATCTGTTAATACTACATCAACATTGTTTAGATATTCTAAAGAATTATTGATAAGGTGCGCTACTTGCGTGTAGTTATAAGTATTCAGGTTCGAAGGCACAGGACCTTCAGGCTCAATAGCACCTAATTTAAATGGCGCCCATGTACCTCCTAAAATCTGCTCATAAATTTGAGCTGGATCTATCCAAGCCTTTACAGTGTTACCCGTAGCATGATCAGATAAATTCTGTTCATTAAAATTCGGTGTTGTAGGATCATCATCAGTAACATCAGAAAGACCTGCTCTAATCCAATTTGTACCATCAGAAGCTCCATCATTATCTTCAATAGCAGTAATCCACTGCTCATCTGAATATTCAATGCTTGAAGTTAATACAGAGTTGATATAATCTATTGCCTCATCATCAGTCTGACCTGTTTGAGTGACTGGAGCCTGCTTAATATAAACAGACAAACCAACTTCAGGCAAAATCTGCTCGTTACCAATTTGAATAGCCAAATCTGAAGTATACACAATCGTTTGAGAATCGCCCACAAAAGTAAGCTCCCAAGAAGCATCTGTTAGATCATAATTCTGAGTTGCAGAATCTTCTAATATCTTAAAAGTAAATGCTCCTTTAGGAACGATTAATGGGTCTACCACTTTAATTGAAACAGGGGTATAACCTTCTTGGTAAGTCACATCAGCAACCTTGTAAGGCCAACCGCTCATAATTCGATCTTCTGTCTCTTGAGTCATACGAATCTCGCGATTGCCATTGCCTATACCTTCAAGTCTGGTCAACTCAACCTCGTCACCATATTCTGAATTTTGAACAGTTCCTTCTGCTTCAACTTCTGGCTTGTGTGGCACAGCAGTAAATACTTTCACAGCAGTACCTGTAGCACTTTTACCACTCTCAATGTAGGGTAATTTTTGACCATTTAACAAAAGTGGGTCTGAAGGATTAAACACATTAAACTCAGAATAGTTTACAGCATAAGCTACTGCCATATAATAAACTTCTTTGTGATTTATAAGTTTATTGTCTCCTTCGGCAAAAGCATCGGTCAATAAATTGAAAGAATGAGAAATACCTAAATTTTCTCCTTCTGCTTTAAGCTTAGGAATTGTTTGTTGTAAATTCTCATCAAACTCATAATTGATCAATGTAGTATGTTGATCTTCAATATCACACTGAAAGACTAATCGTGCCAAATCAGCATCATCTAAATCATTTACTGATACCGACTTGTTTTTTACTTGATACACCTTATAACCCTGAAAATAATACCTTTCATAATCTTCTTTTTGTTGTGCGTTTAGGTTCTGATATACATTTACATTGGTAACAGCTCCAGATAAAATAGGAATTGAATCAATTACAGCAGCTGACAAAAATGTTGAGTCAAGTGTTACTATATAATTGGTGTCATAATAAAAAGTTGATGGAGCTTGAACTAAAATTGTATCGATCATCATCACAGAATCTAATGAGTAAGACCATAATGAATCAATAATCGGATTGTAACCTAAAGTATCAACAGTTCCTGCAGGAAGGGTTGATAGTAAAACCGAATCAGGAGCATCTAAAGAAGGGTCTTTTTTAGCATAAGCTTCTTGATAGTTGTTAGAAGTCTGCGGATTAGACATAAATACTACCAACTCTTGATCTAACTCTTGAAAGGTAAGCTCAGGAGCATTTGGTCCTTCTAAGATTTGAAAACAGTTGTTAAAGGCTGCTTGTGTTTTATTGTCAGCAAAGATTAACTCATCAATTGAAGCTTGAGGACCTCCTGTAGAAGCTTGAGCCCAAACTACCCCAACAGTAATGTAATTTTTCGCTCCTGGCGCTAAGGTAAATGGACCTGCTGATTGAGCAAAACGTCGATCGCCAGGTGTATTACCTGCTGTAACTTCTGTCCAGTTTTCTTCGGCAAAACCAGTTCCCCAATTTTGTTGATCTGATGGCCCAGGAAACATGAATGATGTTGGTCTACATGAAAATGGAGCAGAACATCCATTGATATGACCATTACCACCATGTACCATTTGTGTACCGTCTTTCCAAATACCTCTTAAATAATTATAGTAATCTGTTGCTGTGATTGGATCAAAGTTCGGAGAACCACTACCAATGTTGTGGTATAAAAATCTACGCATACCAAAACGCTCATTATCTACAATACTATCAGAATAGCCTACACCATTGCCTTCTACTGCCTGATTAAACCCTGTGCCCCACTCATTGTCTTCGCCGTCAGCATCTTGAAAAGGTCCTTGAAAGAAATCAACTCCGATTGCAGGAGGTTGATCTAAGTAACCTAAAGCCCCATTTGCGTTGTCATCATAAGCATCACCATTGTAGCAATACCCTAAACCACGAGAAACATCACAACCAACATAATCATCATTTGCACCTCCTAAATCAGCATCTACCCAAAATCCAAAATAAGTTTCAGTTAAGGTAAAAGTAGATCTATTGATCAATTGATAATTGTAAAAGGTCATATTGTTTACCTCATCGTTGGTCGCGAAAGCAAAAGCCTGAGCACGAATCTCCATACCAATAGCCTGAGCTGAACCTGACTCAGTATGAATGTTACCATTATCATTGAAAACCCACCATAAATTTTGATCACCGTAAACTTGATTTAAGTCTTCGGTATTGCACTCTCCGTCTCCTGCAAGATCATAAGCAGGATAATCGCCATCTTGCCACTCATATAATCCATTGCCATTTAAATCAACAAAAGGTGCAAGGTTAAATTCATACTGATTAGCATCAGCAATCCCTAAAACACCAGGATGTGCCGGCCACTCTTGAATGCTCAAAGGCACTGAATATCCAGGAAAATCTTCTTGAGCTGTTGATGTACCGTTAGCTGCATCAAATGCTTGAGCAGCATTCCAAGCAACAAACTGCTCTACTTCTTGCTTGGTTGTTTTAAAGTGTTTGTCAAATACTTGACATACCTCAGCAGTAGTTTCAGCATTGTCAACTCGCAAAGGGCCTGTCCAGAAATCATTCCCTTGAGATCTAAAACGCTGTGCTGCTACCTTTAATTGGTTTGAAACATCAACCCCACCTAGCCACAAAGAACCTGCAAAAATTGAAGTTTTTCCTGAACCTTTAGGTACTTCATATTTTGGTGTTTGCTGTAAATCCCACCACATGTCACCACCTGTTTGAATCAATGCTCTAATGTTGTTGATGTCTAGATCTTCAGCTGATGAAGGGGGCAGACAACTAGCCGCTATTTTACCAGATGCCCCAGCAGTAGTAGATGCAGATGAATTGTTGTTTAACTCTTCTAAGTTGATGTAAGCAAAAGCTTGAAAAGACACCATTAAAAAGGCAACTAAAAAGCTTAATGCGTAGTGTAATGTTTTATTCATGTTCATAGTCTTCTAATCTCTTTTATTAAAAATCAATTCTTAACCCTACCTTAAATCTTCTAGGCAAAGTATAGTTTGCGCCTGTATTGGCACGAATAGCATATAAATCTCTAAAACTCTGCTCGTCATTTTGAGAGGTAATGAAGTTCTGAAATTTCTCTGAAGTTAAGAAACCATCATCTTCAGGATTACCAGTAAATCTGTATACATTGGCAATATTTAGAGTATTGAAAATGTTTTCAATTTGACAGTAAACCGTTAGAGGTAATCCTTTTTTGTCTTCGCCAGCACCTAACATGAAGCGCTTGTCAACCCCAAGATTCACTGAAAAATTCCAAGGCAAACGAGCCCCATTCAATTGACCATCTAACAAAGCAGGATCAGCCGAAAACAAACCAGTCTGCGTTACATTTTTCTGTCTTGAATAAGGCGTTCCTGAACCTAGATTGATAACCGAATTTACTCCGAAGTTTTCAAATATTTTTCTCGCAAAACCATCAGGTCCGTTGTACTCTTTACCACCACCATAACGGTAATCAATATTGGCGATAATACCGTGTCTTTGATCGTAAGAAAGCGGGATCAAATTTCTTAAGTTCGGCTTACCTGTTCTAGCAAGACCAAGCCCTGAAGTTTCATCAGAACCAGTACCTTCAGCAAATTGCATGGTATATGAAATACGCCCTCTAATGTTACCCATTCTTCTTAAATCATAAGAAACTGTCAATCCTTTTACTGTAGCGAAATCACGGTTAGCATAAGTAATATAACCATTCGGGAAAGCCTGCTGCAAGTTTACAATCTGTACCAAATCTCTTGATTCTCTATAAAAGGTCTCAATTGACAACGAAGAGAAATTGTTTAGCTTTTGCTTAAAACCTACTGCATAGTCAATGGTCTGCTCAAGCCCTAAGTCTGGGTTGGTTACCACATCATTACCCACAGAGTTGATGAAGAAATATTCAATTGGATCTAACCTTGAGCCTGCTGTAGGTCTTTTGGTTAACACATCATAGTGCGCAAAGAAAAGCGCTTCATCAGAAATCGGAAACGAGAATGAAATACGAGGCATAATTGCCGTTCTAGGCTTGTAATCTCTAAATGAACCCTCAGCAGTCATCTCTTGAGTATTGGTAATGGTCTTGTCGACCAAAAGAGGCGCAATACCTTGAGAACCCTCTAAGATTGAAGGGTCTTGAATCTCAATACCTTCTGCATTAAACCAAACATCGCCATCACGGTATCCAACTACTTCATTTGGATTGGTCACATTGTCTACATAGACCACATAATCATCACCAATATTGCCAGGTACAGCTACATTATTTAAGCCATGTACTGTTAAGTCTTCACCTGCTTTTACTGTCGGAAAGAACACATAAGGATCTTTCAAGACTGACTGGTTGGCATCGTAACGATCGACACGCACACCTACATTAAACACCAAGTCATCAAAAGAAAATTTATCTTGAATAAATCCTGCTACATAAATGGGCTGAAAAGGGGCAATTGGTCTTGTGAAATTACCAAACTCGTCTTGAGCTGTGAAAAACTCATTTAACCAGTTGGCCGAGTAACCTCTTAACTTGTTACCTGCATGATCATAACCGTAGTAACTTACCAAATTGTTACCGTTGTTTAACAATTCATCAGCACTGAACATTTCTAAAGAGTATTGCTCAGGACCATAAGCATCAAAGTCAATGTAATCGGTTCCGTCAGGATTTAAACCTAAGTCTTTTCTTAGGTTGTAATCAAAGAAACTTTGTGGATCAGCTCCGTTGAAATCTCCGCCCCACTGATCGTCTGGAGCAGAATTTAAACGGTCGTAATTGATGATCGGGAACGTTCCTGTCTGCACAATCTGTGGATTTGAAAAATCTAAGTTTGAAATGTGACGATTGGTTAGCTGACGGCCAACAGTCCACAAGCCTCTTGGGTTTGAGAAAAACTCACGATCAACTCTTTGCTCATATTCAAAGCCTAAAGTAATGGCATGGTTGCCAATGTCTGCAGAACCGATTGCATTCAAACGGTATTGCTCACGATCAAGCACTGAATATCTGTTTGAAATAAAAGCAGGAGATCGCCACATTCCGTAAATGTCTCTGGGCGCATCACCATTTCTTAAACCACCTGCCAAAGCAATGTTGTTTAAGTTTCTTAAGTTCTCACCAGCCAAATCATAATCAACAATAGGATTGCCGTTTAAGTCAAATCCACCAAAACCATACAAATCATAGAATCCTTGTGTAATTGCTGCTCCATCAGCATTGAAATCATAATTTGGCTCAAAAGTTACCAATGTATCAACATAAGTGGTTTGTACCAAGCCAAAAATTCCGGTAGCCGAATCTTGCCCACCGTCGTAATCTCTAGATTGATAAGTGTTGAATTTTCCGTAATAACCGTAAGCAAATAAATTGTCTTTCAAGTTTTCATCTTGCCACTTGGTTGTTGTGATTTGATAATCTGCCTGAATTGAGTAATAGGCGTTTTTAATTCTTGATGCAGAAGCCGCTTCTTGGTCAGCAGTTGCATTGCCAAAACGTTGTGTCAAACGCACATACCCTCTGTAAGTTGAGTTTGAAATTTGTGGATTATGGTGTGCATTAAAAAGCGTGTAAGAGTAAGAAGCCAAATCATTGCCATTAGAAATTCTAAATCGATCATCTGTTCTGGTATTGATGTCTGCCGCTCCACCAAAAGTAAGGGTCGTATTTTGTGTAAGGTTTAAATCAAGCTTAGCATTCAAGTTTAATCCCTGACGCTCAACATTTAAACGCGTTTTTTTGTTTTCTAAATCATCTAAGTTTAAAAATTCTTGATTTAAAAAGGTTCCGTTACCACCTGCATTGAACCTTAATGGATTTTGTTGTAATTCTTGAGCAACTTCATCTTTCACTCTATACATACCAATTGCAGAAGGCTGTGGATCTACAATTGAAGTAACATTACCCGCAACAAAGAATCCTAAAATCGGATCTTTTTTATTGCCAGCGGTATCTTTTCGCCAAACTAAAGGCCCTGTAGCATTAAACTCTAATAAGTTATACCCCATAGCATCTAGACCAATCACCTCACCTTCACCAGATTTAAATCCTGAGGTTAAATAATCAACTCCACCAGAATACTCTCTTGCTGCACCTCTAGTTGTAATACTTACAATTGCCCCTGTAACATCACCATATTGTGCGGGTACTCCACCAGTAATCACAGAAACCTGCTCTAATGCTGCTTTAGGCAATGATGAACCCGCTCTTACCTTTACCCCATCAATGTATACAAAGTTGGCATCGTCACGCGCACCCCTTGAGTTTAAATCACCTGAACCATCATCTTTAGCATATACACCACCAACCGTCTTTGCTACATCTGTAGCGCCACGACCTGGCAAGTTTTGAATGTCATCACGCGTAATGGTCTCACCTGCTACAGTGTTATCTTTGTCAATCAAAGGCACCGTATAACTAATGATCTCAACGGCTTCTAAGTTTACTGCCTGGGTTGTAATTTTAAAATCTTGAAAGGTTGTTTTATCTGACTTTACAACTACTCCTTGAATCAATTGAGGCTGGTAACCTACAAAAGAAGCCTCAACATCATATAAACCTGGCTGCAAAGGCTTTATATTAAAAACTCCATCAAAATCTGTTTGAGCTCCTGTTACAATGTTTCCTTTTGATTTGACTGCAATGTTTGCAAACGGAATAGGTTCTCCTGATTCTTTGTCTAATACTTTTCCTTTTAAAGCACCTTGCCCTACTTGCGCCTCAACCACAGCACTTGTGAAAGCAAAAACGAGAAATAACAGTATATACTTTTTAATCATATCTTTTAACGTTTTTTAACCAATTTTTT
>JAHDHZ010000012.1:38894-49332 GCA_020631045.1 Flavobacteriales bacterium
TTTCTAAAAAACCCTCCAGATTGCTGAGGCTTATTGTTGTTTACACGCTTTGATTTTTTCTTACTTTGCTTCATGCGCTTGCGTGTTTTCTTGTGCTGCGATTTGTATTGGTATTTAATCAACTCTTTTTCAGCTTTTGCATCTGCTTTTTCTTGTTTCTTTTTTTGCTTAAGCAGTTCTTTTTTACGCTTCTCAGCATTGCCAGAAACTCCACCCTCAATACCATTATTGCCTTTCTCTTGAGCTAAGAACACCACAGGAAACATAAGGCAGATCAACAGCAAGATTTTTTTCATAACTAATGCTTTTGGCTTAAATTTAACAAAAACTGCGCCATTTGTTCGTTTTTTCTCAAGATACTGCCATCAATTACCTCAAAGGAGTAGGCCCAGAAAAAGCAAAAGCTCTGAGCTCTGAGCTGGGCATACAAACCCTTGAAGATTTACTCTATCATTTTGCTTATCGCTATGTTGATCGCTCTAAATTATTTAGCATTAATCAAATCAATCACCAAACAAGCTTTGTTACCTTAGAAGGTAAAATCACTCAAATTCAAGAAATTGGTACGGGCAGAAAAAAAAGACTCTCGGCCACCTTTCAAGATCAAACAGGTCAAATTGAACTGATTTGGTTTGCGGGTATCAAGTGGATTAAACCTTCTTTAAAACTACACACAACCTGTCAGGTCTATGGTAAAATCAATCGATTTAAAAACAGTTTTTCAATCACCCACCCAGAAGTCTCAACCCAACAAAACACCCAAAAAGTAAAAGGCATTCAAGCCATTTACCCATCAACTGAAAAACTAAACAAAAAAGGGCTCAACTCAAAAGGCATTGAAAAAATCATCACAGAACTGCTGACAAAAAGTAGGTTTAACCTGCCCCAAACAATTCCTGACTACCTGCAAAAACAAGCCAAACTTCTATCCAGAACTCAAGCACTTAAAGAAGTACACCTGCCTTCTAACCCCACACTTTTAAAGCACGCTCAATACACCCTTAAATTTGAAGAGCTCTTCTACCTGCAACTACAACTTTTAAGCCTAAAAAAAGGGCGTAAGCAAAAATTTAAAGGCTTTACTTTTGAAAAAGTGGGGCATTATTTTAATACCTATTATAAAGAGCATCTTCCCTTTGAGCTTACCGGGGCGCAGAAAAGGGTTGTGAAGGAGATTAGAACAGACTTGGGCAGGGGCACGCAGATGAGTCGGTTGTTGCAGGGGGATGTTGGGAGTGGAAAAACCGTGGTCAGTCTTTTAAGCATTTTGATCGCCCTAGACAATGGCTTTCAAGCAGCCATTATGGCTCCTACAGAAATTTTAGCAAAGCAGCACTTTCAGAGTTTTAAGCAAAGTTTTGATCAGCTTGGGGTGGATTGCACCTTCTTAGCCGGCTCAACACCCCAAGGCAAACGCTCTGATATATTCGCAAATCTAAAAACAGGGAAAACTGGCGTAATCATTGGCACCCACGCACTGATCGAGCCCAAAGTTCAATTTAAAAACCTCGGGCTAGTCATCATTGATGAACAACACAAATTCGGAGTAGCCCAACGCGCAAAACTGTGGTCTAAAAACAAAAAAGGGTTACCTCATGTGTTAATCATGACCGCCACCCCTATTCCTAGAACCCTTGCCATGACCCTATACGGAGATTTAGATGTCTCAGTAATTGATGAATTGCCCCCAGGCAGAAAACCCGTAAAAACCATTCATCAATATGAAAAAAACCGCTTAAAAGTATTTGGATTTATTAAAGAACAAATTGCTCAAGGCCGTCAGGTCTACTGGGTATACCCGTTGATTGAAGAGTCAGAAAAACTCGATTATAACAATTTGATGCAAGGCTATGAAGCCCTAAGCCAAGTCTTTGAGCTGCCCCACTACAAAATTGGAGTCATGCACGGACGCATGAAAGCGCAAGACAAAGCCTTTGAGATGCAAAAATTCTCTGAAGGTAAAACAGATATTTTAGTTTCAACCACCGTAATTGAAGTGGGCGTAAACGTACCCAATGCCTCTGTAATGGTCATTGAAAATGCTGAAAAATTCGGGCTTTCTGCTTTGCATCAATTAAGAGGCCGAGTGGGCAGAGGGGCCAAGCAGTCGTTCTGCATATTGATGAGCTCTTACAAACTCTCTAGTGATGCAAAAACAAGACTAGAAACCATGGTTGCCACTACTGACGGATTTAAAGTTGCACAAGCTGATTTAACCCTGAGAGGGCCCGGCAATTTAATGGGCACTCAACAATCTGGCATCTTAGATTTTAAAATCGCTGATATCGCTTCAGATCACGCCATCATTTCATTGACAAAAAGCTATGCTGAAAAAGTGTTAGAAGACGACCCTGAACTTCAAAAACAAGAACACTTCATGCTCAGAGAGGGTCTTGAAAAAAGAAAGGCCCAACAAAGCTGGGCCAATATTTCTTAATGATTTCCTTCATCTTGCTCTCCTGGAGCGAGGGGCACGGTCTGCGGAATAAAATCTTCATCTGCGCCCGGCTTAGAATAGTCATATGCCCAACGATGAACTGTTGGCAAAGCACCAGGCCAGTTTCCGTGAACGTGTTCAACTGGAGTGGTCCACTCAAGAGTGTTTGATTTCCATGGATTTTGAGAAGAACGCTGCCCTCTAAAAATCGAATACAAGAAGTTAAACATAAAAACGAACTGACCAATTGCACCGATGATTGCAAAAATTGATACAATCTCGTTTAATTCTACAAAATCATCAAACATCGGAAAAGCAGTATTCTCATAATAACGTCTAGGAGCTCCTGCTAATCCTAAGAAGTGTTGTGGCAAGAACACTCCAAAAGCACCAACAATGGTCAACCAGAAATGCACATAACCAAGTTTTCTATTCATCAGTTTACCATACATTTTAGGAAACCAATGATAAATACCAGCAAACATGGCAAACACTGCACTCATACCCATTACAATATGAAAGTGTGCAACTACAAAATACGTATCATGCAAATTGATGTCTAACGCAGCATCTGCTAAAATAATTCCTGTAATACCACCTGAAACAAAGGTTGAAACAAGACCAATGGCAAACAACATGGCTGGAGTAAAGTTTAATTTCCCCTTATATATTGTTGTCAAATAATTAAAGGCTTTTACCGCTGAAGGAATCGCAATCAACAAGGTCGTAAAAGTAAATACAGAGCCTAAGAATGGATTCATTCCAGTTACAAACATATGGTGTGCCCATACAATAAACGATAAAAATCCAATTGCTAAAATTGATAAGATCATTGCTCTATAACCAAAAATAGGCTTTCTTGAGTTGGTTGCAATAATCTCAGAACTGATCCCTAAAGCAGGTAAGATTACAATGTATACCTCAGGGTGTCCTAAAAACCAAAATAAGTGCTGAAACAAAACAGGAGATCCGCCCGACACATCAAGTGCTGCTCCGTTGATAAAGATATCTGAAAGATAAAAGCTCGTTCCAAAGCTTCGATCAAACACCAACAAAAGTGCTGCAGCAAAAAGTACTGGAAACGAAAGTACCCCTAAGATTGCAGTGACTAACAATGCCCAAATTGTTAAGGGCAAACGTGTCATTTTCATACCGATTGTTCTTAAGTTCACGACCGTTACAATGTAGTTCAATCCGCCCAATAAAGAAGAGGCAATGAATATTGTCATACTAATCAACCACAGGGTCATACCTAATCCTGAACCAGGAATGGCCTGAGGCAAGGCACTCAATGGTGGGTAGATTGTCCAACCCGCTGAAGCAGGACCACCTTGTACAAACACAGAGGCGATCATAATGATTGAAGCCACCAAGAAAAACCAATACGAGAGCATATTCATGAAACCAGAAGCCATATCACGTGCACCAATTTGCAATGGAATTAAAAGGTTGGCAAAAGTACCACTTAATCCACCTGTCAATACAAAGAATACCATAATGGTTCCATGCATAGTTACCAATGCCAAGTACATATTCGGATCAAGTACACCGTCTGGAGCCCACTTATCTCCTAAAAAGAAATTTAAAATTTTAAAACTCTCTCCTTGCCATCCTAACTGCAAGCGAAAGAGTGTAGACATTAACATGCCTACCAAAGCCATCACTAAACCCGTTACTAAGAACTGCTTAGAAATCATTTTATGGTCTTGCGAGAAGACGTACTTTGTAATAAAAGACTCTTGGTGATGATGCGTATGTGCTCCCATATCTTTTTGTTGTTATCTTTTTATAATTGTGCGATGTTTTCTTCTTGTTGAGCCTCTTCACTTGGCCCTAAAACTTCTGTTAAGGTTTTCTGCTCAGACAACCATTTTTGATAATCTTCTGGCGTATCAACTACAATATCCATTTTCATGTTGTAGTGCGTAGCCCCACAAATCTTATTGCATAATAAAACGTAGTTGAATTCAATCGGCTCTTCACCTCTCTTTTCTCTGATCTTGTTGATCTTCTCATACTTCTTTCTTGTTTTCTCATCAGCTCTCATCTCTTGAGTTGTGATGGTAGGCGTAAAGCTCATTGAAGTAGGCATACCTGGAACAGCATTCACTTGTGCTCTAAAATGAGGCATGTAAGCTGAATGAATCACATCTTGAGATCGAATCACAAAACGCACAGGCTTTCCTTTAGGAATGTGAAATTCGTTTCGAACAATTTGATCGTCTAAACCTGCTTTGTCTTCTGTGTTGATACCAACAGTATTTGCTCCATCAATATATCTTACATGAGCTGCTCCCAATTTTTGATCAGCACCAGCATAACGAGCCGTCCAATCAAACTGGCGTGCATACAATTCAATCACCAAAGGCTCTTCAGAAACCTCTGTGTTAATCGAATTTTTAGCAATAAAGAAATAAGAACAAAAGAAGGCTCCGAACAGCATCAATGACCCTCCTACTGTGACTCTTATCTCAGCCACTAAATTTTTAAGCAATCCAATAATTGCAGCTCCCGTAATCAAAAGTCCTAACCCTGCAATCCACAAAGTTGAGTCTACTTTGATTTGGTGAATGCCACTCCAAACATACAATCCCCAGGTGATGATTACTGCTAAGAAAATTGAAGGAATAATCGTCCAGATCAATTCTAAGGTATTGTTGTGCGGATAGAAATCTGCTTTTTCTCTTTTAGAACTTTCGTACTTAAAGGCAAATACGAACAATAAAATATTGATCACAACAAATACAATGTTTACAACAATTAAATTGATGTTCATCAGTCCATCAATCTTTGCGCCATGTTCTGAGGCAGCTTGAGGCAATGTCATAGGCATGTATTCTTGAATCAACCAAATATAAGAAGCAAACAAACCCACCATAAAAATGATAAATCCTAATGCAGATTGTTTGTTCTCTGATTGAGGAACATCTGCTTCGTTGCCTCCCTTTAAATCTCTAGTTAAGTCAGCAATTCTTGCCAAATATACCATCGATACGATGGCTAAAATAATAACTGAATAGGTTAAAAAAGTAATCATGCTCTTTCTGTTCTTGTGTTATTAATGATGGTGTAAACTTTCTTCTAAATATGGGTTGTTCTTAACCAATAAGTTTCTTTGTGACAATGCCTTTGAAACAATCAAAATAAAGGCCGCTAAAAAGCCTAAAGCCAATCCTACCTCAAGTAAACCAAAATGAAAATGCGATTTCATAACAGCAGGTGTAATTAACATGTATACATCACACCAGTGACCGCATAGAATTAAAACTCCAACAATGGTTAAATAGGCAGGATTCATTTTGTTTTCAGAGTCCATCAATAAAATCATAGGAAAAACAAAATTCACGAAAACCATTCCAAAAAATAAGGCCTTATATTCACCAAACATTCTTGGAATATAATAAGTCACCTCTTCAGGAATGTTAGCATACCAAATCAGCATGTATTGAGAGAACCAAAGGTAGGTCCATAAAAAGCTAATACCGAACATCCACTTTCCTAAATCGTGAATGTGCTTTCTATTCACATATGGCATATGCCCTAAACGCTTTAACCAAAGCACTACAAGGGTAAGCACAGTCATAAAAGAAATCCAAATTCCTGAAAACACATACCAACCGAAAAGCGTTGAAAACCAGTGCGTATCAATAGACATGATCCAAAGCCATACCACTACAATTGAAGAATACCCAAAGAATACCAAAAATGCAGCAGACCAGTTAAAGTTTCTTTTGTGCACCTCAAGACCTCCTTGCTCATCTTCTTGTAATGACCAGCGTCTGGTAGCTCTTTGATACCAGATATAACCCAATACAAACAAAAGAGTCATACCCCAAAAAACAGTCTGATTTAAAAAGGGTTTCTTGTGCGCAATCAGTGCATCAAAATGCTCAGAGGCAGGGTCCATCACCTGAGGATCCATCCAGTGAAAAATATGATTCATGTGCATTGAAGCTGCTACAAAGACAATCAACATAGGAATTACTCCTGGTAAAATGTATGTGCCAATCGCTTCAATCACTCTTTTTAAAACTGTTGACCAAGCTACTTCTGCTGCATAATGAATGGCCATAAAAAATAATGAGGCCAAAGAAATTCCAAAAAAGAAAAAGCTATTGACATATAAATTAGACCAAAAACGAGCACTCGCTGCATGATGTGCTTCTGCACTGTGCTCACCAGTCATTTCTAATCCTAATAAAACCAATGAGACAAGACCTACGAGTAACAATACCCATGTAACCGTCTTTGCAAGCCCTGAGAACTTGTAATTGTCTTCTATATATTTTGCTGCTGAACCCATATTAATAAATAATTCTAAATTCTACTCTTCTATTGTGTTTTCTTCCCTCTTCTGTAGCATTAGTATCAACTGGCTTGGTATCTCCATAGCCATGAGGGTGTATTCTTGATGCCTCGATGCCTTTAGAAGCTAAATAGCCCTGAACAACTTCTGCTCTTTTTTGAGAAAGCTCAAGATTTGCCTTTGAATCACCAACGTTGTCAGTGTGTCCATTTACATTGAGAATGTATGAAGGATTGTTTGTCAGTACATCTTTTACTTTATTTAAAACTTCTAAAGAAGCTACTTTCAGCTCTGCAGAACCAGTATTAAACAGTACACCTTTGATGGCTAGTTCCATCACTTCTGCCACCTCAGAACTTACCTTAGGGCACCCATAATAATCAGCATCACCAGGAGTTTCAGGGCACTGATCTAAAGCATCTTGCACACCATCACCATCTGTGTCTTTGGCTTGTACAGCTGCAGCACACGCCTCTTTTTTACCTTGTAACTTTTGAACATAATGTACCAACTTCCAACGTTCTTGTTCTGTCAATTGAGAAGCATGAGAACCCATCATACCCTTACCATAAGTAATTGAGTGAAAGATTTTACCCTCAGCAATGTTAATCAATTGCGGACCATCATATGCTGGCGGAGGGCCTGGCCAATTTTTACTCTTGGTCACACTACCATCACCTTTACCAGCAGTTCCGTGACAATGCACACAAAACTTACCATACAAAGCCTCACCCTCTTGCAACACTAAAGGAGAGCAAACAATTGGATTCTTGAGCTCAGCACCGGCTGCCTCATAACCTTCTATAGTATTTTCATAGGCATACGTGCTGTAACCTCTAGCAATTGAACCTTTTGCTGGCTGCAATGCCATGATGTTTCGATCATCACCTACATAATATTCGCTGTACGCCTCTACAGCTCTTGAACGGTACATATCTGGCATATACTCGATACCTGGACTGTTAGGATCTTTGGTGCACGAGCTAAAGATTGTTGCTATGGCACACACTAAAAATGAACTGTATAATACTGTCTTTTTCATGCTTTGTTTATTTTCCTCCGTCTAACTTATCTTGCAATTTTTTTAAGGCATCCCATTTGCCATCAGCTGCTAATTTTGCTTGCTTTGGCCATGTTTTAGGATCATGCATTTGATAGCGTTTTCCTTGAGCAGCTAAAATCTTTTTCACTTTTGCAGGCGTTGAGCTAGCTAAATCTTCAAAAGATAAAATTCCATTATCGTGTAAAATAGATTTGATTTTTGGGCCAATCCCCTCAATCTTTGTCAAATCATCTTTTTTACCTACAATTTTTGCTTTCTTGGGTGGAATTGCTACTGCTTTTGAAACTGTAGTTTTTTTAGTTGCTTTTGCAGTACTTACAGCACCTTTTTTCAAAGCTACTTTTTCTTCTCCTAGGTTTTTCTCAAAAATTTCAACAGGAGCAGTTGCAGCAAGCATGTTTACAATTTCTTGTTTTGAAAACTTACTGTTAAAATGCGGATCAATTTCCATTGCAAAATGCGCGTCTGTTGTTCTAGGATCTGGATTTCTAGCAGCAGAGCCAGGAAATGTCCAGTTTCTAATAAAATAAGTAATGGCCATACCATGTGCTGCACACAAGACCGTAAACTCAAATGCAATCGGAATAAAGGCAGGCACATTTTGGTAAAAAGCAAAGTTTGGCTTACCACCAATAATCATAGGCCAATCAATCCCCATAAACCACCACATACCAGAAAGAGCAATCACAAGACCTGTTAGGCCGTAAATGAATGCACAAATAGCCAATCGAGTCCATTTCATGCCGATCACGTTTTCAATGCCGTGAATCGGAAAAGGAGAATACACATCAGATACGTGTACTCCTTTTTCTACTACTGCTTTAGCCGCATGGGTTAAAACTGTATCGTCGTTGTATAAGCCGTAAATCTTTTTCATGCTCATCGTTTAGTGTTTTCCACCTTTAAGTTCGTCTTGCAAGTTTTCTAATTGCTCCCACTTTCCTTCTAAAGCTAATTTTGCTTGTCTAGGCCAAGTCGTTGGATCATGCATTTGGTAACGCTTTCCTGCTTTTTCTAAAACAGCTTTAATCGTATCAACATCTGCAGATGAAAGCGCTGCAAAAGAAGCTATTCCATCAGCAATTAAAAGCTGAGCAATTTTTGGGCCTATGCCTTCGATCTTTGTTAAATCATCGTTCTTACCTAAACCAGAAGTAGCAGCCAATGCAGACTGATTGTGCTTAAAAGGGTCAGGAGCAGTACCCGCTTTATAATTATTCCCCGAAGATTTTAAAATTGATTTCAATTCATTCAAAGCAAGTACCGGAAATGTTCTGGCGTATAACAAGAACAAACAGAAGAAAATCCCGATGGTTCCGATGAAAATTCCGATGTCTACAAAAGTCGGATGAAAGTAATCCCAATTTGAAGGCAAATAATCTCTTGCTGTAGACATGATAATTACAAAACGTTCAAACCACATACCAATGTTTACAACAATTGATAAGATAAACGAGAACCAAAGATTTGTTCTAAGTTTTTTACTGAAAAACAATAGTGGAGAAATCACGTTACAAGACATCATTGCCAAATAAGCCCACCAGTAAGGCCCACGCGCTCTATTCAAGAATGCATAACTCTCATACTCAACACCTGAATACCATGCAATAAACAATTCAGAAAGATAAGCCGTACCCACCATTGAACCTGTAATGACAATTACAATATTCATGTATTCTGAATGCTTAACCGTGATGTAATCTTCTAAGTGCAATACTTTTCTCACAATCAAAAGCAAAGTTTGTACCATCGCAAATCCTGAGAAAATTGCACCTGCCACAAAATAAGGAGGAAAGATCGTAGTATGCCAACCAGGAATCACAGAAGTAGCAAAATCCATACTTACAATAGAGTGTACAGAGAATACCAGTGGAGTAGCCAATCCAGCCAACACCAAAGAAACTTCTTCAAATCTGATCCAAGCCTTAGCATTACCCGTCCAACCGAAAGAAAGAATGCTGTAAATCTTCTTTTGCAAAGGCTTCACTGCACGATCACGAATGGTCGCAAAATCAGGAATCAAACCAATATACCAAAACACTAAAGAAACACTGAAATAGGTAGAAATGGCAAATACATCCCATAAAAGTGGAGAGTTAAAATTTACCCAAAGTGAGCCAAAGTTGTTTTTGAATAAAGCTACTGGCATCATAATCCAGTGGGCATTCCAGATACGTCCCATGTGCATCAGCGGGAATAATCCTGCCATCATTACTGCAAAGATGGTCATCGCCTCTGCAGAACGGTTGATGGCCATTCTCCACTTTTGCCTTAACAACAAGAGTACAGCTGAGATCAATGTACCTGCGTGGCCAATACCAACCCACCAAACAAAGTTGGTGATGTCCCAAGCCCATCCTACAGTAGTATTTAATCCCCATACACCAATACCTGTACCAATGGTATATAAAATGCAGCCAATTCCCCAAAGGGCAATCACTGCTGATATACCAAAAGCAATCCACCACTGAGTGTTGGCTTTGCCAAAAACAGGAGCAACTACATCATCTGTAATTTGCTTGTATGATTTGTCGCCCAGTATTAAGGGCTCTCTAATTTCTGCTTCTTTGTGCATAGCTTAGCTTTGAGATTCTTTAATATTTCTAACTTTTGTCATGTAAGAGACATTGGG
>JAHDHZ010000012.1:49432-54575 GCA_020631045.1 Flavobacteriales bacterium
CTTAGCTTTGAGATTCTTTAATATTTCTAACTTTTGTCATGTAAGAGACATTGGGCTGCGTACCTACTTCTTCTAATAAGAAGTAAGCTCTATCGTCGTTAAACTTGGCTCTTACCTCAGATGTTTGATCATTTAAATCACCAAATGAAATTGCATTGGTCGGACAAGCTGTCTGACATGCCGTTTTAATGGCTCCATCTTGAACTTTTTGCTTTTTCTTCTTGGCATCTAACTTACCTGCCTGAATACGTTGCACACACATGCTACACTTTTCCATCACACCACGTGAACGAACCGTTACATCAGGATTCAAGACCATTCTGCTTAAGTCATCTTGTGCTGGATTTACGCCTGTAAACTTATCGTATGCATCATACTGAAACCAGTTGAATCTACGTACTTTATACGGACAGTTGTTTGCACAATAACGTGTTCCTACACATCTGTTGTAGGTCATTTGATTCAAACCTTCGTTTGAATGGGTAGTTGCAGCAACCGGACAAACTGTCTCGCAAGGAGCGTGATTACAGTGTTGACACATTACTGGTTGAAAAACTACTTGTGGATTGTCAGAAGGCTGTTCCATGGCAGAATACATCTCCCAAGCACCCAACTCATTTTCTTTGGCAACTTGCTCGTTCATGTCAGAAGAATAGTAACGATCTATTCTTAACCAGAACATATCTCTGTTTCTTCTTACCTCATCTTTACCAACAACCGGAACATTGTTTTCTGAATGGCAAGCTGTCACACAAGCGCTACATCCATTACAAGCATTTAAATCAATACTCATACCCCATCTGTGACCAAATGTATCGTATGGATGATCTTCCCAGAGGTTTAATTCTTTAGTTGTTTTTTGCTCACCATAAGCATCAGCCAGTGTAATAAGTGGGTTATAATGCTCTCTACCTTTTGCAAAACCTTCTAAAGTAGTTTCATTGACAATTTTTCTACCCTTCTCAGGATCTTTCGGATCAACATCCATGATGGTATGATGCGTCTGAGAAGAAGCCATTAAATAGGTCTCAGTACTTCCTTCTAAAGAGGCTGCTGCATGATAGCTCATTTGCTTTTGAGCATCAAGGGCAATGAAATTTGCAACGTTTTTACCAACCAATTCTTCTTTTACTAAAGCTTTACCATAACCTAAAGCAATTGAAATAGCTCCTTTTGCTTGACCGGGAGAAGGAAATACAGGCAAAGTCACTTCATTTGAACCTACTTTTACTGTAGCCAAGTTTGCCGGAATTTCTTGTTGGATGTTTGTTTCAAGGCCAAGCTCTTTCATTTGAGAAGGACTCATAGCAATGTAGTTGTCCCAAACAACTTTAGAGACAGGATCTGGTAACTCTTGTAACCAAGGGTTGTCAGCTCTTGTACCATCACCAGTAACATTGTAGTACAATTCTACTTCTAAATCAGCTGTTTTTGTATTGAATATAGCCTCACCAGCAGCCGCAATATCAGCAGCTGAAACAGGTGTGTAAGCAACTGGTTTTGCCGTGCCTTTTGCAACTCCATCATGTACAGACGTATTCCAAAGTTTTTGACCACCCACTGCTTTAAAAGCATTCTGCAAATAAGTATAGTAATCAGGCTCTACTGAAGCCCACTTCATCAATGAATCTTGCCATTGTCTAGTATCAAACAATTTACCAATCACAGGCTGAGTAAGTGAGAGAGAACCTGAAATTGGTTCTGCATCGTCCCAAGACTCAAGATAATGATTTACAGGCGCCACATAATTTGAAATTTTTGCTGTATGATCAAGTTTGTAAGACAAGGCAACACTCAAATCAAGCTTGGCATAAGCCTCAGCAAACTTAAGAGATGCTGGCAAGTTAAAAGCTGGATCAACTCCATAAGTCAATACCGCACCAACCTTACCTGAATTGATATCTTGAATCAAATCAAGCATATCTTTGTCTTTCCCTTGCTTGATCAAAGTCGGAGCAGATACATCTAAAGTAGTGCCATAATTCCCCAACAACTCGTTGATCTTATTGACAACCAACTGCGTATTTACATCATTGCTAGCAGAAACAACCAAAGAAGCTCCTTTATTGCTCCACAAATCATTCGCGATTTTAGCAACAAATTGCTCAGATCCCTTTACGCTACTCGCCTTTAAAGCAGCAACACCTGCCTTTTTAGCAAGCTCATTGTAAAGCAATACAGTTACTTTAGATTGCTCAGAAGGCTTTACAGTATAACGCTCATCAGCATTTGCTCCTGTAAGGCTCATCTTAGACTCAATTTGATAGTGCTTGGTCATAAAACCAGCCTCTGGGTTTCTAACCTTTGCAAAATCAGCAGCATACTTTGAAGAAAGCAACCAACCTTCTAAAAAGTCAGCACCAATAGCAAGGGTAACTTTTGACTTATCAAACCTGTAGGTAGGAATCACTCTTGATCCCAATGTTTTTTCATTAGCATCTAACAAACCTGAATACGAAATCGCATCATACACAACATGTTTAAATGCTCCGTTGAAAGCCGTAGAAACCTCAGACAATAATCTTTTACTTGTAGGGCTAATCATTGAAGAGCTCAACAATACAACTTGCTTACCGCTTTGAGCAACAGTATTTAATTTCTCTTTGATTTCTGCATCTGCCTTCTTCCAAGAAATTGCTTGCTTACCTTTTAAAGGTCCTTGGACACGTTTTGAATCATACAAATCTAATACAGATGTGTTCACTCGTGCGCTTGCTCCTTTACTTACAGTAGAATGCTCATTACCTTCAATTAAAATAGGCCTCCCCTCTCTGGTTTTCACCAAGATTGAAGCGTAATCATTACCATCATAATAAGTAGATGCATAATAATTTGCTATACCTGGCGTGATTTCATGTGGCTTGTTTACGTAAGGAATCGACTTGGTTACAGGAGTTTCACAAGCAGCCAAAGTTGCTGCTGAAACACTGAATCCTAAAAACTTTAAAAAGTCTCTTCGAGAAGTCGTTGCTGTTTCTATTTTCTCATCAGAAAGAAATTCATCGACAGGAACATACTCTGCAAATTCTTTGTTTGCATTTTCAACAAACTTTGCATCACCTTCGAGATGCTGAATGCTATTCCAATATTTTTTTTGTTTACTCATCTTTACAAACAATTAATAGTGACATTTAGAACATTCTAATCCACCTATGTCTTCTACCTTAAAGACATCAACTCCTTTATGCTTTTCTTTTAATTCTCCTAACATTTTGTTGTAATAACCATTGCCTTCCATTTTCACTTCAGTCTTTCTGTGGCAATCAATACACCAACCCATCGTCAACTCAGAGTGTTGGTACAATTCGGTCATCTCTTCAACTGGCCCGTGACATGTTTGACACTCAATCTGACCAACCACTACGTGTTGAGAGTGATTAAAATAAGCTAAATCAGGCAGGTTATGAATCTTAATCCACTCAATTGGTTTTGGATTATCTCCATATTTTCCTGTGGCAGGATCATAATCTGCAGCAGCATAAATCTTAGAGATTTCTTTAGTGCCTGTCCAAGTACCTTCTTGAATACCTTTATGGCAATTCATACACACATTTACTGAAGGAATACCAGCATGCTTACCTTTCTCAGCACTATGATGACAATACACACAGCTAATGCCATTTTCACCAGCGTGAATGGCATGAGAGAACTTAATGGGTTGTTCTGGCTGATAGCCCTGATAAACACCAATACCCATGGTCCAATCATACAACATAACAAGTAAAATAATCTTAATCAGCAAGATGATGAAACCAGCTTGTAGTTTGTGTTCACCCATCCACTTAAACAAATTTTTGGGAAATGGTAAATATTGTCTTGTAACGCCTTGCTTTTCGTCAAGCGTAGATTGTAAGTTTCTCTTAATGCCCGCTAGAGCTACTGCTAGCACTAAGAAAACAATAGCAAGACCCAACAACCAATTCAACAAAGTGTTGTCTTTTTGCTCACTTTCTATGAATGGATTTTTCTTAGCTGAACTTCCAGAAGCGTCTTCTACTGGAGCTACATAATTTACCAAGTAATCTTTAATAGCTACAATCTCATCATCAGACAAGTGAGGTTGAGCTTGCATTGGGTAATTGTTATACTCAGCATATAACTTGTTGATGTATTCATCTTTTCCACCATTGATTACAGCAGCAGAGTTCTTCACCCAATTGACGAGCCATTTGGTTTTACCTGCTTCATCACCTCCTGGAATTCTATCCCAAAAGCCCTGAAGACCTGGACCTGTACCTCTTTTTGCCCCTGGAGAGTGACAATTGGCACAGTTGTTCTTAAATAAGGTCGCTCCGTCTTGTGCAAATAGAGAAGAAGAAAAGAAAAGCACAAAAACCATAGCAGAGCTTGCTATACTTCTGAAAATCTGATACATAGATGTTTTTTTATTCAAAAAAATGCGCATTAATACCATGCAAATTTAGTCACCAAAGAGTTACTGCAAAATGTTTTGAGCATTAAAGTGGGGGTGTAGAAGTTTATTTAGAGCTGATCTAAATAGTTTAGCGTTCGATTCTTAAAATAGCATCAACGCATTGATTGAGTTTAACTGACTGATCAATAGTATAATCACCAACTGAAATTCTTCTTAAATCTGAAAGATAGGCCCCAGAATTTAACTGTCTGCCATAATCATGCACCAAAGATCTAATGTAGGTTCCTTTTGAGCAATGCACTTGAAAAGTAAGCTCAGGAATATTACCAGACACCTCAAAAGAATTGATGGTTATCTTGTTGAGCTTTAAATCAACTTGTTCACCTTTACGAGCTAAATCATAAGCCCTTTTCCCCTTTATCTGCTTTGCTGAAAAATCAGGAGGCCGCTGACTGAGTTGTCCTGTAAACTTCTGTCTTGCTTGATCAAGTATTTCTTTGGTAATGTGCCTGGTTGCAAAAAACCGATTGGGCTGGGTCTCTAAATCATAAGAAGGCGTGCTTGCCCCCAAAACCATACTACCCTTATAACCCTTTTCACTCAATGTAAGCCCAGTAATCTCTTTGGTAAACTTACCTGTGCAAATCAGCATCAAACCAGAAGCCAAAGGATCGAGCGTGCCGGCGTGACCCACCTTGATCTTTCTTAAATTAAAGCGCTTTTTGATGCATGAACGAATGCGATTCACCACAAAAAAAGAAGTACAAA
>JAHDHZ010000054.1:0-7725 GCA_020631045.1 Flavobacteriales bacterium
TTATCAGAAATTTTTGCAAGACGAACAACATTGAGTTTTTTGAAGAGCGTTTTCAGACGATTGATTTTTGTAAAAAAAACAACTATTCGATTCAACAAGGAGCTCGTGAATTACGCTATGCCTTTTTTCAATTAATCGCATCAAAACATAAATATTCAAAAATTGCAATTGGCACAACGTTCACAGATAAAATTGAGACGTATTTTATCAATCTTTTAAGAGGCAGTGCATTAAAAGGCCTTAAAGGCATTCAGGCAAAACGCAACAACATCATTCGGCCTATAATGTTTGCCAAAAGAGCTGATATTATTCAATATGGCTTAGAGCATAACATTTTATATCGAGAAGACGCATCAAACCATAGCAAAGTTTACTTAAGAAATAAAATACGTCATGATTTAATGCCTACATTAAAAGAAATCAGCCACTCTGCTGAAGATAAAATTGAACAAAACATGCAGCATTTAGATGGCTATTTTCAATTCATCAACAAACATATTGAGCAAATAAAGCGTGACCATCTAGACAAACAAACAGCTAAGCAGAGCTATTTTAAAAAAAGTATAGTACAGGCTCTTCAATACAATACAACTCTCCTTTTTGATGTGTTTTCTGAATACAATTTTAATGCTACTCAAATCAAAAACTTAGTACAAGCGATAGATAAAGTAGGGTCTAGCTTTTCATCAAGCACGCACAATTTATATGTAGACCGAACGCACCTTATCATTGCATCAAAAAACAAAGACAAACAACAACACAAAATCACTCCCCTCACCCGCCAAATCACCCTTCAAAACAAATCACTCACCTTAACCACCCTTACGCACCAAAACTTCAAGTTAGACACCTTCAAAAACTCAAAACAATACGCCATTTTTGATGCAGATAAAGTGCATTTCCCACTCACATTGAGAGCTTGGAAGCCAGCAGACAAAATGATTCCTTTAGGCATGCAACAGCACAAAAACATCAGCGATATTTTAACCGACAACAAAGTAGATGCCTTTGAAAAAACTCAAAGCAATGTACTTGAAGATGACAAAGGTCAAATCATTGCCCTACTGGGTCAAAGGGTCAGTAACATAACCAGAATTACAGATCAAACCAAAAGCATTTTGCTCATCGAAATTTTATAATTTAGCGCCATGTTAAAACTTATGCTCAAAGGCATGGCCATGGGAATGGCCGAAGTTGTTCCTGGTGTTTCTGGCGGAACCATCGCTTTTATTACAGGAATCTACGAAAAACTGCTCTCAACTATTGCCCTTATCGGCCCTCAACTTATTGCTGATTTCAAGCAAAAAGGATTCAAATACGTATTTGACAAAATAGACGGATTCTGGATTTTAAAGCTCTTAAGCGGCATGTTCGCAGGCATAATCATCGGTGTTTTTGCAATTACCCATATTTTAGAGCACTACCCCATTTTATTGTGGAGCTTCTTTTTTGGGCTCATCATTGCTTCCTGCTTTTATGTTGCCAAACAAGTCAAGCGTTGGAATTTCAACTCGATCATGGCTTTAATTTTAACCACTTGCTTTTCTTATGTCGTCACAACCATCGCTCCTACTCAAGGCAATCCAGCCCTATGGTTTGTATTTATTTCTGGGGTAATTGCCATTTCTGCTTTGATTCTTCCGGGCATATCGGGCAGCTTTATGCTTTTAATCATGGGCATGTACACTATTGTGATTCCTAGCATTAAAAACGCTTTAAAAACCTTTGAACTAGAAAGTGTATTCATCTTAACTGCTTTTGCTTTAGGATGTTTAACAGGACTAATGAGCTTTGCTCGGGTAGTTTCATACTGCTTTAAAAAATATAAGAACACTACTTTGGCAGCGCTCACTGGTTTTATGATCGGGTCTTTGAATAAAATTTGGCCTTGGAGGTATCCTTCTTTAGGGGTGGATGAGTTAGGCAACTACATAAAGTTAGCTCCAAAACAAATTGTTGATAACTTTAAAATCATCTCAGAAACCAATGTCAGTCCTGAGTTTTACAACAACAACATCGGTGACTCCCAACTACTTTTTGCACTAACGCTTGGTTTTTTCGGATTTCTTTTGATACATTTAGCTGACTCGAAAGTAAAATGAAAAAACACACAAATCATGCAAGTAGCAGTCACAGGCGGAGCAGGTTACATTGGCTCCCATACACTCATAGAATTACACAATAAAGGCGGGTTTCAGACTATATCTTTAGACAATTACAGCAATTCAACTCCAGATACGTATGATCGAATTGCTCAAATTACAGGTACGCTTCCTTACTATGAAAAATTAAACACAGCTGATGCAAAAGCAGTTGAATTCTTTTTTGATCAAAATAAAGGCATTGAAGGCATTATTCATTTTGCAGCTGATAAATCTGTAGGTGAATCTGTTGAAAATCCTTTAAAATATTATCACAACAACATCGCTTCTTTAGTAAACATTTTAAAAGCAGTTGAAAAACATCAAATCAAAAATTTCATTTTTTCTTCTTCGTGCTCTATCTACGGAAACATTGATGATCTTCCAGTAAGAGAAGAAACCCAAGGCTCTGGCACTGAATCTCCTTACGCAGAAACTAAAAAAATGGGCGAACGCATTTTATCTGATTTCTATAAAAAGCATCCGCACTTAAACTGTATCATCTTAAGGTATTTTAATCCTGTTGGCGCACATGAAAGCGGATTGATCGGAGAATTACCTTTAAATATTCCGAACAATTTAGTGCCTGTCATTACCAGAACTGCAGCGGGAGAACAAGCTCAAATGTTGGTATTTGGTGATGACTACAACACACGTGACGGTTCTTGCATTAGAGACTACATTCATGTCTCTGATATTGCCAATGCACACGTTCTAGCCTTAGACCACCTTAATACCGGAAAACTCAATAAAAACATTGAAACTTACAATCTAGGAACCGGAGAAGGCGTTTCTGTAATTGAAGCCATCAAATCATTTGAAAAGGTAACTGGTGAGAAAGTAAACTACAAGGTAGCCCCAAAAAGAGAAGGTGATGTTGAAGCAATTTTTTCTGACTCTTCAAAAATCTTAAATGAAATCGGCTGGAAGCCTATCTACTCTTTAGATGACATGATGCTTTCTGCCTGGAAATGGCAACAGAACATCAACAGCCCGATTGCCAATAACTAATTCAAACAGTCTCTCAAACTTTAGTTCCTTAAGCAAGAAGGAGCATTTTGTCATACAAACACAAATCAAACTGTCTTTTTAACACCAAAAATTGTCTTCAGATGACTTTTTGACATCAAAAAACTCTATTGGCAAGCCCTTTGATGTATTTCTAGCGAGCATATGCTCAAAAACATTAAACCAAATTATTATGCAAACTAGAAAACATTTCATTCCTACACTGAGCTCATTTTTTGATGATTTTTTAACCAAAGACATTGTCAATATGGGCCATGAGATTACTAAAAATTTCATCAACCACTTACCCGCAGTAAACATTAAAGAAGATCAGCAAACTTACTTTGTTGAACTTGCCGCTCCGGGTTTAGAAAAAGAAGACTTTAGCATAGAGCTCAATAAAAACATTTTAACCATTAGCTCAAACAAGACTTCAAATCAAGACAATAAAACTTCAGCTGGCTATGTTCGAAGAGAATTTAATTACGCTGCGTTTTCAAGGAGCTTTACCTTACCTGAAGGCAAATTCGACACTGGAAAAATAGGCGCTTCTTACAATAATGGAGTATTGAGTGTGAAAGTTGAAAAACTCGCCAAAGAGAAACAAAAAATTGTGAAAACCATTTCGGTAAGCTAAGCTTAGTTTTTAAAGAGTTTCCTTAATTAATTCGGAAAACAACCTTCCCCACCCAGTAATTAAGTTACAACTCAAAAATCAAATAGCCGTTTATTAAACATTTATAAACGTTTAAAACGGCTATTTAAATCAACAGCAACCACCTTTAACAAATCAAAACAATTGTTAAGAGCTGTTAAATAATTTTCAAATCTGTAATAAATCGCACATTTTAGCATTATAAGTAAAACGACCACAATGAAAAATACTACATCCATCATTCTATCATCTGTTCTTGCAAGTACACTTACCTTAGGGAGCTATATCTATGTAAATTCTGAAAAGACTCAACCCAAAATACTAGAACAAAAAACAAATTTTGCTAAACAAGTGAATTTCACCAACAGCTCAATAGCATCAGTAGATTTTAGAGAAGCTGCAAAAAAATCAATGCCTGCTGTTGTGCACATCAAATCTTCTAAAAATGTAAGAGCAGCTTCTTACAATCAGCAGATTCCCCCTCAATTTAGAGGCTTATTTGATCAATTTTTTGGTATGCCTTACTCTGAAAATCAAAACCAATCTGAACCCCAATCGAGACCCATGGGTAGCGGATCAGGAGTTATCATTGACAACCAAGGCTACATTGTTACAAACAATCATGTAATCAAAGATGCCGATGAATTAGAAGTGGTTTTAAACGACAACAGAACTTACAAAGCCACCATCGTCGGAACCGACCCGACAACTGACATTGCTTTGCTACAAATCAGCGAAAATAACTTACCATACTTAGCCTTCAACAATTCAGACCACACAGAGGTAGGCGAATGGGTCTTGGCTGTGGGCAATCCTTTTAATTTAAATTCAACAGTTACTGCAGGTATTGTAAGCGCTAAGGGCAGAAACATCAACATCTTAAAAGAGAAATCTGCTATTGAATCGTTCATCCAAACAGATGCTGCTATCAATCCAGGCAATAGCGGAGGAGCTCTAGTTAATTTAAATGGAGATTTAATAGGCATTAACACAGCGATTGCTTCTCCCACAGGTGCTTATTCTGGGTATGGATTTGCTGTTCCGTCAAACATTGTACAAAAAATTGTCAAAGACCTTAAGGAGTACGGAGTTGTTCAAAGAGGATATTTAGGAGTTGTTATGCAATCTTTAAATTCAGAAATCGCTAAAGAAGAAGACATTAGCCTTACTGAAGGAGTTTTTGTGCACGATTTCTCTGAAGAGAGTTCTGCTAAAAAAGCAGGTCTCGAAAAAGGAGATGTGATCATTGCAATTGACGAAAAACAAGTTAAAAGTGGAGCAGAACTTCAGGAGCTTATTGGCAGAAAAAGACCTGGTGACAAGGTAAATGTTACGGTGCACAGAAATGGCAAAGAAAAACAATACCTTGTCACTTTACTTGATAGCAAAGGAAAGAACACCCTTGAAGCAAAAGCAAGCTCTAAAAGTAAAATCATGAACTTACTTGGCGCTGACTTCACAGAAAGTTCAAAAGAGACAAACAGAGCTTTGGGCATCAGTAACGGAATTGAGGTGCAAAATATTCGTTCTGGAAAAATAAGCACACATACCCGCATGCAAAATGGCTTTGTAATTACCAAAGTCAACCACAAACCAGTTAAATCCATCAAAGCATTTGAAGAAATCGTCGCCTCTGCCTCTGGCGGCGTATTGATCGAAGGGTACTACCTTGATCGACCAGGATTGCATTACTATGCACTTGGCTTATAAAAAGAGGCCGTATACTTTTCATTTTAGTGTTTAAACTTAAAAAGCAGAGCGTTTTGCTCTGCTTTTTTTTATTTTCGAGATATGAACAAAAAAGAGCGTGTTGCCTTTATCATCAAAACCCTAGAAGAGCTTTACCCTAGCACCCCGATTCCTTTAGATCATAGAGACAACTATACGCTTTTAATTGCTGTACTGCTTTCTGCACAATGTACAGACGAACGAGTCAATAAAATAACACCGCTTTTATTTGAGCGTGCCGACAATCCTTATGACATGATCAAACTCTCTAGAGATGAGATTTTAGAGATTGTGCGTCCTTGCGGATTGGGCCCCATGAAATCAAAAGGCATTTATGAACTCTCGCATATTTTAATTGATAAACACAGCGGTGAAGTACCTGACAACTTTAAAGACTTAGAAGCCTTACCTGCCGTTGGGCACAAGACCGCTTCAGTAGTCATGTCTCAAGGATTTGGATATCCAGCTTTTCCTGTAGACACACACATACACCGCTTAATGACACGCTGGAAACTCACCAATGGCAAAAATGTGAAACAAACAGAAAAAGACGGTAAGCGATTATTTCCAGAAGAGCTATGGAATAAAATTCATTTGCAAATTATTTTTTTTGGAAGGGAGCATTGCCCCGCGCGCAACCACAATCAAACAACCTGCCCAATCTGCAGCAAAATCTAGGCTTGCTAAAACCTATGATACCCCAACAACTGACTATTTCCAGTCAAATAACGCTCGACATAGCGCTTAGACTTCAAAACAGCTTTAATCTTGTGATGCCCCAGCGCGATATTCGATACTATAGCGGCTGAAAACACACAACCCGATCCGTGCTTCTCAAAAGCTTGCTTCTTGTTTAGTGCATTAAAGGGGTATTGCTTGCCATCAGGGGTATACAAAATATCTTTACCTTTTTGTACTTGGTTATGCCCCCCTGTCAATAAAACATCACAAGGTACATTATCGACATCAAGTTCCAACAATTCAAATTCACCAGTATTGGGAGTAATCAAGTCTAATTTTGGCAAAAGCTTATTTAGACCAGTGACATCAACTTGAAATGCTGAGCCTGCACTAGCTGATAAGACTGGGTCCCACAACAAAAATACAGGTTCGGCAAGCTCACCAATAAGCTTCAAACATTTTTCAATAAACTGCACAGAGGGCACCAATCCAAATTTAATGGCTTTAGGTTGATACTGTTTTAGCAATAGCGCTAGTTGGTCTAATACTATTTGCTCATCTGTAAAACAGACCTGACCAAACACATCTTCAGTCTGAGTTGTATTGGCTGTTTGAACAGCTAAGCCCATTAGTCGATGCTGCTCAAAAGTTTTGATATCGGCTAACACCCCCGCTCCTGCAGAAGGGTCAAAACCCGCGATGGTTAAGACAAATGGCCTTTTGTATACATTGATTGAATTACTCAACTTTTACTCCTTGGTAAACGTATCCGTTGGTGTCGTTTTGGTTAAAAACAACGGTAAGACTTTGTAAAGCAGTATCAAAGGCTACGCTGATGCGAAAACTCTCTTTATCTAAGGTTGTACTGTCGATTTGTACAGCACCGATATTGTTGTGATCAATTACAATTTCGTCTTTCGCTGTTCCTTTAGAAACATTGACTAAAATATCGTCATAATAAAAGTTTTGATACCCAATTGAATTTGCATAAAACTGCGTTTCTTGGTGGCGCAATTCGCAATTATATTTTCCAATAAGAGCATCTCTAAATTCTGTACTTGCTTGAGCATCTTCTTTTTTAGAACAAGCGCTTAAAGTTAATGCAAGTAAGAAAAGTGCTAAAAAGTGTTTCATAGTTTTAAATTTAGCCCCGATAGCGGCGATATCCTTTTTTGAGACTTTTTATGGTGGTGCTTAGGGTAAAAAAGCGGCGCAAACAGCAAGCTCTTTTTGGCCTTAGCAAACACCTGAAAGGCGCAGAAAAAGATTGAGCCAATAGCGGGAAATGGCTTCAAAAATATTAATGGTAAATCTCACTACCTTTTTCAACGAACTCCTTGGCCTTTTGTTTCATACCCTCTTCTTTAGCATAATCACGCACATCTTGAGAGATTTTCATAGAACAAAAATGCGGTCCGCACATCGAACAGAAATGTGCCACCTTCGCGTTATCAGAAGGCAAGGTCTCATCATGAAACTCTCGAGCCGTATCTGGGTCTAACGATAGATTAA
>JAHDHZ010000054.1:7825-11462 GCA_020631045.1 Flavobacteriales bacterium
GGCAAGGTCTCATCATGAAACTCTCGAGCCGTATCTGGGTCTAACGATAGATTAAATTGGTCTTGCCATCTGAATTCAAAACGGGCTTTACTCAAGGCATCATCACGGTATTGCGCTCCGGGATGGCCTTTGGCTAAATCTGCCGCATGGGCTGCCAACTTATAGGTAATCACCCCTGTTTTTACATCATCTCTATTGGGTAATCCTAAATGTTCTTTTGGAGTCACATAACACAACATGGCAGTTCCGTACCAACCAATCATCGCAGCACCAATACCTGAGGTAATGTGATCGTAACCCGGCGCAATGTCAGTGGTTAAAGGGCCTAAGGTATAAAAAGGCGCCTCTCCACACACCTTTAGTTGCTTATCCATATTTTCTTTGATCATGTGCATGGGCACGTGGCCTGGGCCCTCGATCATAGTTTGCACATCATGCTTTAAGGCAATCTTGGTTAATTCGCCTAATGTTTCAAGCTCTGCAAATTGCGCCTCATCGTTCGCATCGGCAATAGAGCCCGGGCGCAAGCCATCGCCTAAAGAAAAAGCCACATCGTAAGCCTTCATAATCTCACAGATCTCTTCAAAGTGCGTATACAAAAAGTTTTCTTTGTGATGAGCCAAACACCACTTAGCCATGATCGAGCCCCCGCGCGATACAATCCCGGTCATCCGCTTTGCTGTCATCGGAATATAGCGCAACAACACACCTGCATGAATCGTAAAGTAATCAACGCCCTGCTCAGCTTGTTCGATAAGCGTGTCTTTAAAAATTTCCCAAGTCAGATCTTCGGCTTTTCCATTGACCTTTTCAAGGGCCTGGTAAATCGGCACTGTACCTACTGGAACTGGCGAATTTCGAATGATCCACTCACGGGTCTCGTGAATGTTTTTACCCGTGCTCAAATCCATAATGGTATCGGCACCCCAACGAATGGCCCAAACCATTTTTTCAACCTCTTCTTCAATCGAAGAGCCCACTACTGAGTTTCCGATATTGGCATTGATCTTCACCAAGAAGTTACGCCCAATGATCATAGGTTCTGTTTCGGGGTGGTTGATGTTTGAAGGAATAATCGCACGACCTGCAGCCACTTCATCGCGCACAAATTCTGGGGTAATAGCTCCCTTGGGGGTGTTCGCGCCAAATGAATTGCCCTGGTGTTGCTTGGTGAGGGGAGCAAGGTCTTGAATTTTTTGATTTTCGCGAATGGCGATGTATTCCATTTCAGGAGTCACAATACCTTTTTTTGCGTAATGCAATTGAGATACATTTTTGCCTTTTTGAGCTCTCAAAGGTTTTTCTAGTCTTTCAAAACGTAAGTAATTTAAATCTTCATTATTTAAACGCGCCTTGCCATATTGAGAAGAAATTTGCTCTAATTGCTCAACGTCTTCACGATTTTTAATCCATTCCTCTCTAAGTTTTGGCAAGCCTTTTTTTACATCAATCTCGACCTTAGGATCAGTGTAAGGCCCTGAAGTATCATACACAGTAACTGGCTCATTTTTAGGCTTTGAGAATTCACCATCAGCGAAAATAGCTTTAGAATCAGTCAAAGTAATCTCACGCATCGCTACCTTAATGTCATGTAAATCTCCTTTTACATACACTTTTTCTGATGCCGGAAAAGCATCTCTAGTAATCTTTGATTTTTGATTCGATGGAATGGTTTCTTTTTTCATAATTTATTTTTCATAATCAGACTTGTCTTTTTTCAAGTCGTTAGTGGGTTCGTCTCTTTTGATTTCTTCTTTTTCAAAATTTTGATCATCACCCTTAATTTCTTGCTCTTCAGTATGACAATCTTCTTTTTTCTTTTGGGTGGATGGTTTGTGCCCTCTGCCCATATGCCTGACAGATTGCTTTTTCTTGGGCCCTTGCGGGGTGTCTAGTTTAGGACAGGCTGGGTTTCGGTATAAGTTCACCTTCAACGAAGCAAACAAACTCACGCCCTTAATGTTTGATCTTATAAAAAATGGAATCACCTTATCTGTGCCTATGTAAAAACTTCTAACTCTAATCACCATACCCATCTGAGGTTGCACAAATCGAAACAAACTCATGGGCAACATAAACGAAAAGTTCTTGCGTTCATACCTGGGGTTTATACTCAAAACTGAAGGAGGCTGAATGCCCTTAAACCCTCTAGGCAAGACAGGCATTTTAAGCACAGCACCTGCATATAAATGACGGCCAAAATTATAATCTGCTTGTACAGAAACTGTAGTGGGCGTCATTTGCCAAAAGGGCGCAGTTGAGAGCAAGCCCTCTCCTTCTAAGAAATCAATCGGATTTGCTGTTCCTATATATCCTGTTGAATCAATCGGATTTGGCGCATTAGAAAAATCATCAAGAGTAACATTTGCGCGCTGAATTTCTTTTCTCTGGCGCAACAAACCTAAATCTAAAATTGAAGCTCCTAACTTAAACCGATAAGGTTTTACGGCACAATTACTTCTTTTATCATTTGGATAGTACCCATCTACATTATCTATGTACTGTTTATACATAACTCCTATGTCAGCTGCCAATCCAACTCCACCCAAACTTTTGAGGCCTTCATACGGAGTAGCCAAATAACTTGATGTATATGAGGCCTGAAAATCAGTAACCTGGTACCCATTAAACTCATCACCAAACCCTTCTAGGGTTTTTATTCTTGAATTAAAATGCGCCAAAGTTTGCACAAATTTCAAATTAGCTCCTGCTGTATAGCTGTAATTAGAATGCACATCATACATGTACGCAAAGCTGAAACCTAACTCAGAGTTGACTTGCAGGTTCGTCTCAAAATTTTTAATGCTCACCAGTGAGGGAACCGCTTGATTTGAATAGTCACCAACAAATTCTGAAATGACCTCTGCGGGAGCATTTCTCATGTCAACATAATACCTCGCTCGAGTAAAAAAACCGTAAGCCACTCGACCTTTTGCAACATTTAAAGACAAAGAAGTAAGATCTGTTTCATTATAAAAATAAGGCTTGCCTATTCTTGAAGTATTCTCAGATAAATTAAGATTATCACCGTTAATCCAGTTAAAATAATTTGCCTTATCGCTTTGAACTGCATTGTTGTTGGCATAAAAATCTCCACCAAATAAATTCACTGAGACAAAAACAGGCTGATCTGCAGCAAACGCAGGATTAATCAAAGCGGCATCAGTACCCGCATACAAACTGTTGCGAGTTGCCGTCATATATTGGGCATAAACTTGTACACCACTGGCCAACATAAAGAGTATAGCAAAAGTATTTTTCATCCGCCCTGAGTTGCTCTAATAATAGTTATAGAATTATTTTCTGAAAGCTTGAACTCAGCCCAATCTGCTTTTGCAACTACTTTATGGTCAACTGCAATGGCTAGGCCTCTATCATCAATTTTTAAATGCGATACCAACTCTTTTAAATTGGCAACAGACCCAACGTCTTGTATTTGGTTGTTAATGCTGATGTTCATATCAATTTCCCTTCGTAAGTTCTAGCTTTATCAGGTTCTAAGGGACTCTCTCAGCTCTAGTTTAAAGACCACTAAGCCTTTCTCTAAAAGCACCCCTAATTGAGGGTTCAAAGATAGTAAATATGTAGCATTTTTAGAGGCTTGCTGATTGTTTTTGGGTGGAGCTAAGCTTTCTGA
>JAHDHZ010000055.1 GCA_020631045.1 Flavobacteriales bacterium
TACAACAAGATCTACGCTGAATATTTCAAAGACAATTTACCTTGCAGAACAACTGTTGAGATCAACAGCTTGCCTACTCCGATTGCTATTGAATTGAAGTGTATTGCGACGATTGATTGATTTACATAAGGGTTCCCCTGAAATATTTTCTCATTCATCGCGAAAAAAAGTCTAGTAAAATGAGCAAAACCACCTAAAAATTGGAATGCTTCGCCCAATTTTTTTTGGCGCACAGGCCTGCGCTGCTTTGCACTTTTACTGCCTTTTTTTCAATGATTCATTCTGAAAATATTTAAGTAAAAACAACATAAACTCTTTAAAAAAAGATTAACGAAACTAAGTTATATTGGAGGCTATCTAAACCACTTTTTAAAGAGACATCTAACACGCAAGTGTTTGCAGGAACGTAAAAAGAGGTTTAGATAGACTTTCAGTAAACTTAAATTAACGCAAACTTAACACACCACCATTTTACTGCTTTGCATTGATCTGTAAATTCGCATACTATGCATTTTGGTCTCTTTGACTTCTTAAGACTCGTCGGAGCACTCGGATTTTTCATCTATGGCATGAAAATCATGAGCGAGGGCATTCAGCGTGCTGCAGGAAGCAAACTCAGAAGCATATTAAAAACCATGACCAGTAATAGGTTTTTGGGAGTATTCACAGGTTTTTTAATTACTGCCATCATTCAGTCTTCATCAGCCGCCACGGTAATGACTGTGAGTTTTGTAAACGCAGGCCTTCTGACTCTTGTACAAAGCGCAGGCATCATTATGGGAGCCAACATCGGCACTACCATTACTGCCTGGCTAGTCTCTTTGTTTGGATTCAAAGTAAAAATTGTCACCATTTGCTTACCAATTATCGCCATTGGATTTCCAATGATTTTCAGCAAACGTCTAAAATCTTGGGGAGAGTTCTTAATCGGATTTGCCTTTGTGTTTATGGGTCTAGAAGAATTAAAAGGAGCAGTACCTAACATCAAAGACAATCCTGAAATCTTAGGCTTTGTAGCCAAATACGCTGATTTAGGTTACTTGAGTTATTTGATTTTTATTTTGATCGGCACATTGCTTACAGTAATTATTCAATCTTCATCAGCCACAATGGCCTTGACCATCACCATGTGTTACAGTGGGTGGATCCCATTTCATGTGGCAGCAGCCATGGTTTTAGGTGAAAACATCGGAACCACTATTACTGCTCAATTTGCAGCCATAATCGGAAACATTCATGCTAAACGCACTGCTTGGCTACATACACTTTTCAATGTGGTTGGAATTTTATGGATGCTCAGCATTATGCCTTTTGTACTAAAACTTATTGATTCTGTATTAGTTCAAGACTACCTTAATAAACCCTCAGCTTTTATTGAAAGCACTTCTATCCCACTTGCTTTATCGCTTTTTCACTCAACTTTTAACATTGCCAACACCCTTCTTTTGATCGGATTTACTCCCCATCTGGTGAAATTAGTTTGCAAAATTGTTCCGACTAAAGACGATGAAGATGAAAAATATCAACTTGAGTATTTTTCGGGTGGAATTTTAGCCTCTGGAGAACTCTCTATTTTAGAATCAAAAAAAGAACTTGTGAAGTTTGGCATGTTGACTTTACGCATGCACAGCTTTGTAAAAGAGCTCTTCACACTGAACACCAATAGAGAGGTAAACACAATGATGAGCCGAATTGCCAAATACGAAGAGATCACAGACCGTATTGAGGTTGAGATTGTGAATTATTTGGTACGTGTATCTGAAGATGAGTTAGCAGAAGATACCGCCTTAAAGGTTCGAAACCAACTTAATATTGTGGGAGACCTTGAACGCATCGGTGATATTTTCTTTCAAATGAGCTTGATGATTGAGCGCAAAAGAGAAGAGCGTATTTGGTTTACCCCAACTCAACGCAACAAATTATTAGAGCTCTCTGATTTAATTGAAAATGCCTTAGACACCATGGTCGAAAATCTCAAATCAAACAGCGTTGATGATCAGGCCTTCACAAACGCTTTTAATGCAGAGCAATCCATCAACAAAAAAAGAGACGTGATGCGCAAAGAGCACTGGATCAGTATTGAAAAAAGAGACTACGACATTAAAAACGGACTTGTTTACAACGATTTATTCTCAAGTTATGAGAAAATCGGAGACCACATCATCAATGTATCTGAAGCATTAAGTGGAAGAATCTAATTTAACGCCTGCCTTTTTTGACTACATCCCAAAGCAAAGTCATGCCTTGATTCAATCAATTGATCTTTCTGAAGTGCAGATTATTGTTTCAAAACCCAGAAAAACAAAACTGGGAGACTTTAAAGTTAAAAAGTCTTGGTTTTCAGAAAGCTTAACGATCACCATCAATCAAAACCTTTCAAAAAAACTTTTTCTATTAACTCTTCTCCATGAAATTGCACACTATCTGGTGTATAAAAAATATAGAGCCAAGGTAAAAGCACATGGCCCTGAATGGAAAGAGCAATTTAATAAGCTCTGTCAGTCAGCCCTTCAAATCAAAGATCTTTTCACCTTAAATGAAATACAAGCACTTAAAACTCATTTAACCCGCACTAAATCTTCTTTTTGCTATGATATTGAGTTATTTAAAATCTTTAGCCCCAGCACAAAATCAGACGAGCTCTACTTAGAAGAACTCCCCATAAACACTGCTTTTGAATATCAATCAAGAAGGTTTCTAAAACTAAAAACAAGAAGAACAAGAGTGCTGTGCCTTGAAGAAAAAACTCAAAAAAAATACCTGATCTCCAAAGCCAGCTTAGTTAAAAACTTGTAAAATCTGTTTATAAGTCGACCCTTATTTTCAAGGCAAAAAACTCACTTTCAGCTATTTTTGAGAAAAATCCTACCCAGTTATGCAATATTACACAGACAACGGCCGCATGCTTATGGTTTCAGACATGGCAGAAAACTTAAGCGGATCTGAAATCATAAAATTAGCGGCCGAAATCAAAGAAATGCAAGCAAAAGGCAATCAAGTATTTAATTACACGATTGGCGATTTCGACCCTAACATCTTTGAAATCCCTGCTTTTTTAAAAGAAAAAATCATTGAAAGCTACTCTAAAAATCTCACCAACTACCCTGCTTCGAACGGAGAGTTAGTTTTAAGAGAAGCTGTTTCAAGATTGTTGCATACACGCCTAGGCCTTGAATACAACGAAAACCAAATTTTAGTCTCAAGCGGATCAAGACCTTTAATCTATGCAGCCTACAAAACCATTGTAGATGCAGAAGACCACATCATATTCCCTTCTCCGTCTTGGAACAACAACCACTACACCCATTTAATGGGCGCTAAAGCCATTTGCATTGAAACTACAAAACAAAACAATTTCATGCCTTTAGCAAGTGACATTGAACCTCATATGAGCAAGGCAGCCTTAATTTCACTGTGCTCTCCTTTAAATCCTACAGGAACCACTTTCACAAAAAGGGGTCTAGAACAAATTTGTGAGCTTATTTTAGAAGAAAACGCCAAGCGTTCAGACATCGAAAAACCTGTTTATTTACTTTATGACCAGGTATATTGGATGCTCAACTACGGCGAAAACATCCACTTTGACCCCGTCAACCTTTACCCCGAAATGAAAGACTACACCATCTACATAGATGGCATGTCAAAAGCTTTCGCCTCAACAGGCCTTCGCATAGGATGGGCACAAGGACCTCAAAAAATCATCAAGAAAATGCAAAATATTTTGGGGCACATTGGCGCATGGGCTCCAAAAGCAGAACAACATGCAGCTGCTCAATTTTTATTGAACGACAAAGAAGTCAACAACTATTTAGACGATTTTAAACCCGCCATCAAAGAGCGTTTAAACGCTATTTACAATGGATTTATCTCTTTAAAAGAAAGAGGCTTACCAGTTGACGCCATCAAACCACAAGCTTCTATTTACCTGACTGTTCAAATCGACATTGTTGGTAAAAAACAAGTGACCGGAGAAGCCATTCAAAACACCAAAGAAGCTACCGAATTTATTTTGCGTCAAGCTGGTATTGCGATGGTTCCTTTCTACGCTTTCGGAGCATCTAAAAACTCAAACTGGTATCGCATTTCTGTAGGCACCTGCCAGCTTGATCAAGTAGATGATTTTATTACAGCCCTTTCTAATGCGCTTGAACAATTGCATTAACTTATTTCAGTGACGAAAGAAAACACATATGCAATTATTATGGCTGGCGGCATTGGCAGTCGCTTTTGGCCTTTGAGTAAAACAGACTTACCCAAGCAGTTTTTAGACATTTTAGGTACAGGAAAAACCCTAATTCAACAAACCTATGATCGACTAAATAAAGTCTGTGATGCAAAACAAATTTATGTAGTCACCCACAAAGACTACTTGAGTCTGGTGCAAGAACAATTACCCCAATTAGATCACCACCAAATCTTACTTGAACCCAGCAGAAAAAATACAGCCCCCTGCATTGCTTATGCCACATATAAAATTGAGCAACAAAACAAAAACGCCAATTTTATTGTCAGCCCTGCTGATCATTTAATTTTAAAAGAACAAGAATTTTTAAACTGCATCAACATTGCCTTAGAGCAAGCAACTCTGACTGATAATCTAGTTACATTAGGCATCAAACCAAGTAGGCCTGACACAGGATATGGCTACATTCAATTCGAAGATCTTGATTCTAATGAGTCAAACAGACAAGTTAAAAGAGTAAAAACTTTTACAGAAAAACCCGATGCTGAAATGGCTCAAAAATTCATTGAAAGCGGAGAGTTTTTTTGGAATTCAGGCATTTTCATCTGGAATATTTCAACCATTCAAAAAGCTTTTGAAACGCACCTGCCAGATCTCTCAGAACTCTTCAGTAGCAAACCAGAACTCTATTACACAGACCAAGAACAGGAGTTTATAGAAAAAACGTACACCCTTTCAGTCAACACCTCTATTGATTATGGCATTTTAGAAAAATCTAAAAACGTACTAGTGGTGCTTTCTGATTTTGGATGGTCAGATCTTGGCACATGGGGCTCTGTATACACACACATCAATAAAGACGCTGACCACAATGCCATTATCTCTAAACATTTCAGAGCATACGAAAGCTCTAAAAACATGGTATTTCAAAAAAATGATGAGAAAATGACCCTCATTGAAGGACTTGAAAACTACATCATAGTCGACACTGAAAAAGCTTTACTCATCTGTAAAAAAGATAGCGAACAAAAAATCAAAACATTTGTTTCTGACCTAAAAGTCAATCACCCGCACTTTACTTAACCAAGCTACATGAAACCAATCAAAACAGCTCTAGTCTCTGTGTTTAACAAAGAAGGATTAGAGCCTCTTGCAAGAGCCTTGCACAAGAATGGCATTGAAATCTACTCAACTGGAGGAACTCTAAAATTTATTGAAGACTTAGGTCTTAAGGTCAATTCAATTGAAGATTACACTGGTTTTTCTTCTATTTTGGATGGACGGGTTAAAACCTTACATCCCAAAATTTTCGGTGGCATTTTATCAAGATCTAACAATTCAAAAGACCACAAAGAACTCACTGAGCTTAACATCAAGGTGTTTGATCTAGTGGTTGTTGATTTATACCCTTTTCAGCAGACAGTTGAGAATGGCAAATCAAAACAAGAAATCATTGAAAAAATAGACATAGGAGGCATCTCTTTGATTCGAGCAGCTGCAAAAAACCATGAAGATTGCCTGGTTTGCGCATCAAAAGAGCAATATAAAAAGACTCTATCTATCATACAGCGCAAAGCCTCAAGCATAGAAGAAAGAACACAAGCTGCCATACATGCCTTTGAGATCTCTTCTGACTATGACTCAGCCATTTTAAACTACTTAAAAAACACTCAGAGCAACTCAAACACTTCTCTTAGGTATGGAGAAAACCCTCACCAACAAGCACATTTCAAAGGAGCATTGAGTGAGATTTTCGAACAACTCTCTGGCAAAGCACTTTCTTATAATAATTTATTAGACATTGATGCAGCCCTCGACCTTTTAAAAGACCTTGACAATCAAGAGCCCACATGCATTGTCTTAAAACACAATAACGCTTGTGGTTTAGCACAAAGACCTACAAGCCTAATGGCTTATCAAGATGCTTTAGCAGCAGATCCCATTTCTGCTTTTGGCGGAGTGATTGCATTGAACAAGACTGTTGATTTACAAACAGCTCAAGAACTTCACAAACTGTTTTTTGAGGTACTTATTGCTCCAGAATTTGATGGTCAAGCACTTGAATTACTGATGCAAAAAAGCAAAAGAGTGCTTTTAAGGCTCAAAGCCTATCCATCGAAAAAAACACAAATCAGAACTGTATTAAACGGCACACTCGTTCAGGCCTTCAATAATAAAACTGTCGAGAAAAGCGAGCTTATCTTAAAAACACATAAAGAAGCCTCCGCCACTCAAATAGAAGACCTACTTTTTGCTAATAAAATTGTAAAACACACCAAATCAAACACTATTGTGCTGGTCAAAAACAAACAACTTTTAGCAAGCGGAACAGGTCAAACTTCAAGAGTAGATGCCTTGTGCCAAGCAATAGAAAAAGCCAAGCGATTTAATTTTGATCTGAAAGACGCAGTGATGGCTTCAGATGCTTTTTTCCCGTTTCCTGATTGTGTAGAAATCGCACACAAACAAGGTATCAATGCAGTTATTCAACCAGGCGGATCGATCAAAGATGCTTTAAGTATTGAATTTTGTGATGCTCATAAAATGGCTATGTATTTTACAGGCGCACGACACTTCAAGCATTAAAACTATTGCTCTACAACAATTTTGTAATCAAATGAAATGTAATCTAAATCATCTGTATTGGTCAGATGCACTTCTTTGATTTCAATTAAAGCGTACTTATCTTCTTGTCTTAATCGAGCCATGTAAAACTCTCCTTCTTGCACCTGATCAATCTGTTGGGTAAAATTTTGCTGATCATATACCTGTTCAACAGCATTGAAAGCATCTTGCTCAAACTGTACTTGCGTGATCTTTGAAAATTGAGTTTGATTTAAAGCTTTAAATCCTATTACAAAGTCTTGAGTTGCCGTACCAATCTCTGTAAAGTTGACCATATCTTTAAGTTCATCGTCTCCTGTGATATAAACTTGTTGGTGATCAATCATATTCCAAGCACCCGCCTGAGGTCCGTCCATATTGTAAATCGTCCCTTGAAACACCTCTAAAGGAATAGCACTTGAATTGTTGTTTTGAGATTGATTGTTGTTGTTCTGATCAATAATTTCAGCATCTGCATCATATCCTTCAAGTGTTGCTATAATCATTTTCTCATCAACTACTGATCCGTTAGCATTGCGCACTACTGCCTTTAGTTTTTGCACAGGATCTGAAGAAAGCGTCCAATTTACAGAAGCCTGACCATCTGTATTAGAAGTTACAATTGACTGATTGACAGACCCATGCTCTGGCTCTAAATGTACCTGAATGTACGGAGAAGGCATGTCAATGTAGTCAAAAATATCGAAGTTAATTTGCTTGGTTTGCCCTGAAGTACAATTTTGAAGTTGCGTTGTACTTACTTCTAAAGCGTGAGGGTATTTGTATAAATCATAAGTAGGGCCATTGAAATACTGAGAAAAAGTAATACCCTTCACAAAGAAAAAACCCATATTTAGACCTGCCCCAAACTTAGTGTAAGCCTTTAAAGAAGCATCTTTATCATGTGTATCAAGACTGTAATTCACCTTCATATTTCCATTAATCTGAGCGCTCAAATCAATACCAACAGTACCGTATAATTTAGGCTTTACATTCAGTGTATATCTGGCATTTAAAGAGGTTTGTAGGTCTTGAAAATCAAAATCAGAAATACTAAAACCATACATACTATTTTGAGAAGAACTTTCAAAATAAGGGTCAAAACTACCATGATCATAGCGAGCCCCTACAGTAAAGTCTCTCTGGTAATTAAGGTGCGTTGTTGAGTTTACAGAAGCCAAGGATCCATAATATTTTGATGTTAAAATAAACTGTGCAGAAATTACCAGTGGAATCTTCCCAATCATAATAGTCTTTACTGGGGCCTCAAAAAACCAAAGCGTTTTTGTATTGTTGAAATTACTCAAAGAAGTACCTACATTGAATTGTAAATCATAATCAAGACTCATTTGAGCATTATCAAGACCTATATCAACATAGTTGATACTCCATCCATCTTTTTGAATTTGGTACGTAAAATTTGGGTTAAAACTAAACTTGCCATTCTTGAGCTTAATCCAATTGTTGTGATCGTACTTAAACACATTCATGGTAGGTAAATTAATACTCATACCAGATGTCTTACCCATTTCAGCATCTGTAAAATACTTTCCTAAATCAAGGTCTATTTTTTCAAAAGCTTCATCTAAAGTCGCTTGCTCAGTAGAAAAAATAAGTACATCTCCCTGTGTTTCAATTTTAATGACTTTTCTTAAATATCCCTCACCTGTGCTTCCGATAACAATGTCTGAAACCTCAAAATCTTGAGCGTATTCTGAAGCATTTTCGTACTTGTAAAGCCCTTGCTGTAGTTCATCTTGGGTACTGATCAGCTTAAATATATTACTGTCTATTACTTTGGTGTGTTCATAGGGCACCAGCTCATCTGATATACCATCATTTGAAAAACGGTCTTTTTGGCAAGAAAATAAAGTAAACAGCATCGTGGCCATAACGACCATCTCTAAGAGCAATAGTGATTGTTTTTTCATGTTTTGTTGTTCTTCAGTTAATCAAGCATTAAAACGATGCCGTGAAGTTGATAAAAAGAAAGATTCAAGTCAAATTTTTATTTTTTACCACTTTTTACCACATTATTAACAACTGTTCATATCTAATCAAACTTGACAAGAATAAAGCAATCCCCTAACTTTGTTTTAGACTTACTAGTAGAAGTTTTTCACATATGTGGATGCTTGTGGGAAAAAGTGGTAATTAAGTAATAATTTTATACCATCAACATGACACACCTCATCGGAGAATACGATTGCAGACTCGATGCCAAAGGCCGTTTTTTACTGCCCGCAGCCCTGAGAAAGCAATTAAAACCCGAAGATCAAGACAACTTTGTGCTCAACAGAGGGTTTGAAGGGTGTTTAGTGTTGTATCCAGCAAGCGAATGGGAAAAACAAACCAAACACATGTCTAAATTGAATTTATACGTAGCCAAAAACCGACAGTTTTACCGTCAATTTCACAACGGAGCTACAGCGATCAATCCTGATAGTTTGGGCAGAGTCTTAATTCCAAAAAATTTGAAAGCTTTCGCAAAAATCACCAAAGACTTAGTGGTATTTGCATACGCTGGTCGTATAGAATTGTGGTCTAAGGCCGCTTACGACAAAGCTATTTCAGAGAGCTCAGAAAATTTCGCATCACTTGCTGAAGATGTCATGGGAACATTAAAGCAAGATGATGAGCCAAGCAACTAACACTTACCACATACCTGTGATGTTAGAGCAATGCATCGAGCACCTCAACATCAAGCCCGACGGCATTTACGTTGACTTCACCTTTGGCGGGGGCGGACACTCCAAAGCCATCTTAAATAAACTTTCTAGCAAAGGCAGGCTTTTTGCTTTTGACCAAGACAAAGACGCTTTAAAAAATAAGCCCAAAGATGAACGCCTAACGCTATTTCACGAAAACTTCTGTTTTGCCTCTAATTTTTTAAAGCTTAAAAAAATCACTCAAGTTGATGGCATTTTAGCTGACCTAGGCATCTCTTCTTACCAAATCGATCAAGCAGAGAAAGGATTTTCAACCAGATTTGACGCCTCTTTAGACATGCGTATGGATCAGCGCAAAGAATTTAATGCAACCGCACTCATTGAAACCTACTCAGAAGAAGCACTCCAAAACATCTTTTACAGTTATGGTGAGATTGAAAACAGTAAAAAACTTGCCCGCACAATTATACAGGCGCGCGCGCAAAACCCAATCACCTCTACTACTGAACTTAGCAAAGCCATAGAGTCATGCCATCCACCCCACAAAAAAAACAAGTACTTAGCGAAAGTTTTTCAAGCCATCAGAATCGAGGTCAACAAAGAACTTGAAGTACTTGAAAAAGCGTTGATTCAATGCGAGCACCTTTTAAAAGAGCAAGGCAAACTGGTGATCATGTCTTATCACTCTTTAGAAGACAGACTGGTCAAAAACTATTTGAGATTTGGCCATCCCAAGGCCACAGAGGCTAAGAAAGATTTTTACGGCAACATTATAAGGCCTTTCACTCCTTTTTCAAACAAAGTGATTGTTGCCTCAGAACAAGAAATCAACAGCAATCCAAGAGCCAAAAGCGCAAAACTTAGAATCGGCACTAAAAATGCTTAAAAAGCTCTTAAATATCAACGGCTTACTCACAAGGCTAAGTCCTAAAGACAAAAGCATGCGCGAGCGCTTGCCTTTTTGGATGTTCATCTATGTCATGACCATCATCTACATTGCTCTTGGGTATTACGCAGAAGGCCTAGTGAAACGCATTGCCAAGAACAAACAAGAGGTCAAAGAAAAAAGAGCTGCTTACATTTCTTTAAAATCTCAACTGATGCAACTCAGCAAGCAAACCCGTTTAGCTAAAGCATTGAAAGATCATTACACAGGCATCTCAGAATCGCGCACTCCACCCAAAAAAATCAAAGCCCTTGACTAAGCAAAGCTCACATATTGAAAAATCAATGTTGTGGCGCATTTACCTATGCTTTTTCGTGCTTTTTGCATTTGCCATGGCAGTACTTGCTAAGACTTTACACGTTCAAGGCAGTGAAGGAGAAGAATTAAACGCCCAATTCGAAAAGAAAAACATCGCTCTTAAAAGCATCAAAGCAACACGGGGCAACATCTATGCACAATCGGGCAGCCTACTTTCAACCTCTGTACCGATTTACGATATTTATTTTGACGCTAAAGCCGACGGAATCAAACCCTCAGAGTTCAACAAAGGAGTTGACAAACTCGCTAAGCAACTAACTTCTTTGTTTAAAAACAACTCAAAAGAATACTACAAAAACTTGCTCACTTCAGCCAGAAACAAAGGCAAACGCTATCAAATCATCAAACGTAACGTGCGCTATAAAGAATTGCAAGCTTTAAAAACCTTTGAGATTTTCAAGCTCGGTAAATACAAGGGTGGATTGATCATCGAACCCAAACAACGTCGCGAGAAACCCTTTAAATCTCTCGCTGCAAGAACCATTGGCTACGCAAATCAAAGCGCTCAAGTAGGTCTTGAAGGAGCATACAACGATGTGTTGGCAGGCAAAGAAGGCAAACGACTGATGAAACGCATCAACAAAGGTGTGTGGATGCCACTGAGTGATGCCAACCAAATTGATCCTGAAGAAGGCCTTGATATTTTAAGCACCATTGATG
>JAHDHZ010000056.1 GCA_020631045.1 Flavobacteriales bacterium
ACTTAACTTTGAATTATTAACCCTAAAAAGAGTCAACCATTTTTAGGAAAAGACAGTTCAGCTTTCTATCATCAAGCAGATTCTAAAAAAGAAAGATTGTCAAAAAATAGTTGACTTGAGTGTTTTGTATTGAGATCTTTACACCATTAAAAAGTGACAAAATGAAACCCCCACAAAAAATTAACCTTCTTGCTATTCTCGGATTAAGCCTTGTTTTATGTTCAAACGACTCCTGTAACAGTAGTGATGATTCACTAGGAATTCAGTCACTAGAAAATGTGTGTCTAGACCAGTATGATCTAGATGTCTATGCGGCATCACCAAGCAATTGGCTCAATGAATATTTTGTGAATCCTGAATATCAAAACAAAACATTTACTTTAAAACCCTATTTTAACCATGATTATTATGAATCTCCCCACTTGAGCGATCATTTGGCTTATGATTATTTAGAGTCAAGTGCAGCATTTGTAAGAGTGAAGTACTCAATTAAATCTATTTGGAAGCTTAGACATCGTAGTAATGTTTCACCAAAATATGTATTAGTATACAAGGATCCACAAAAAGTAGATGAAGATGGATATACTCAACATATCAATATTCCGAGTACTAAATTTACTCTTTTATCTTGTGAAGGATATGAACTCTCTGATGACTTTCCTAATTATGTTAATGATTTTGTTAGTGAATATGTACAAGCCGAAGCAAATTCAGATCTTATATCTTTGTTTGATCAAGTAGAAGACTACATGATTATTGATTAGTATTTCGAAACCTAAGCCTTTATTTTATTCATGATGATAAGGTTGATTGTTTAAGATCGTAAACCCTCGATACAATTGTTCAAGAAAAATTAAGCGAATAATTTGATGTGAAAATGTCATCTTAGAAAGTGATATTTTAGCGTTTGCTCTTTTGTAGATTTGATCAGAAAAGCCATATGCTCCTCCGATTAAGAAAATAATTTTCTTAGTTGAGTAAGTTTCTTTTAAGCTTTGCAGGTGTTCTGAGAAGGCTAATGAATCGTAGCTTTTGCCCTTGTGGTCAAGTAAGATAAGGTAGTCTTTTGGGGAGATTGATTCAAGTATTTTCTTGCCTTCGAGTATTTTGGTCTGGGCAATGTTATGTTTTTTAGCCGTTTGTTCTTTGATGTGGGTGCATGAGAAGTTGCAGTATTTTGTAATGCGTTTACTGTAATCACTGATGCCTTGTTCTAAGTAGCTAAAAGCCGTTTTGCCGACCATTAAAAGGGTAATTTTCATAGACGAAAGTTGAAGATCAAATCTATGAATTTTTATACCTTTAGAAATATGGATTTTAGCGTTTACAAGAAAGAGATTCAGTCATTGATTCGTTTGGCCTTTGATGAAGATGTGAAAGATGGAGATCACACTTCTTTGGCTACTGTTGATGCAAAAGCTACTAAAAAGGCAAGGCTCTTGGTAAAGCAAGAAGGCGTGCTGGCAGGAGTAGAGTTGACTAAATGGTTGTTAGAGGCTTTGGCTGAGAAAATAGAATTTGAACAACTCTTAAGCGATGGAGATCATATAAAGCACGGAGATGTTGCTTTTTATTTGAGCGGCAATGCACAGAGAATTTTAACGATCGAACGGCTGATTTTAAATTTCATGCAGCGCATGAGCGGAATCGCTACCAGTTCAAATGCTTATGCCTCATTGATCAAAGATCTGCCCACTCAAGTTTTAGATACCAGAAAGACGACTCCTGGGCTCCGTTACGTTGAGAAATGGGCCGTTGCAATAGGAGGGGGGGCAACGCACAGAATGGGTTTGTACGACATGGTTATGATCAAAGACAATCATGTTGATTATGCTGGGTCAATCCAAAAGGCAATTGAAAACACCGTGGCGTATTTAAAGGCAAACAATAAGTCTTTGAAAATAGAGATTGAAGTGCGAGATTTCAATGAATTAGACCAGGTCTTAAAAATTGGGAAGATAGATCGTATTATGCTTGATAACTTTACAGTTGCAGATACCAAAAAAGCTGTTCAGATAATTGATCGAAAATATGAGACTGAATCTTCTGGTGGTATAAATTTAAATACTATCAGATCTTATGCCGAGTGTGGTGTAGATTATGTCTCAGTAGGAGCCTTGACTCATCAGATTCAAAGTCTAGATTTGAGCTTGAAGGCATGCTAGATTTTCAAAAAATAAAGTGGCAACTCATCAATCGTTTAGAGCAAATGCCTTTGCTTCAGTTGAGCCCCCCAGGCTTTGATGATAAGAGCATATTTGAGGTATTTTCTTTTTTTAATAAAACCTTAGTTAAAGGCGCTATCAATATTCGAGCAGCTGCCGTATCATTCAAGTTTTTCTTGGCGATTTTTCCGGCAATTATTTTTTTATTTACACTGATTCCCTTCTTGTTAAAATACATTCCTTTTTTGCCCGATCAAGATTACGTGAGTTTTATCATGCATGAGCTTGAAATTTTATTGCCTAAAAGTGCTTTTGAAGTGAGTAAAGAAACGATTTATGATATTTTGAGTATTAAGCGCTCAGGGTTACTTTCAATAACTTTTTTTTTGACACTTTATTTTTCTACGGGTGGATTTTATGCCTTGATTGAAGCGTTTAACTATTCAATAAACATCAAAGAAAAGGCCTCTTCAATTAAGCAAAGAGGGTTTGCTGTGCTCTTGATGTTTATCATTCTTTTTTTAACAGTTTTCACCATTGCTCTAACCATTTTTAGTGACTTAGCATTTGATTATTTATTGACACACAATATTTTGCAAAAAGGAATCATGTACTATGTTATTCTTGTAATCGATTTCTTATTTATTGTTGCCTTGATTTATTTTTCAGTTTCATTTATGTATTTTTTTGCACCTTCTGATCAAAAAAGATGGCGGTTTTTCTCAGCAGGTTCTTCGCTCTCAACAATTTTAATTTGTTTGGTTTCGTATGGATTTTCTTGGTACATCAACCATTTTAGCAATTACAATAAACTCTATGGATCTATAGGTACATTGATTGTAATCATGCTTTGGATGAACATCATTTCAACCATTTTGATTATTGGCTTTGAATTAAATGCGAGTATTGAGAGCGCGTTGAAAGAAGAATCACAAACTTAATTTCGTTAAACAAGCATTGAATTAAGAAAATTCTATACTTTTGAATCAGTAAAACACGTAAATGGAAGATTATTCTAAAATACTAGCAGTGAGTGGCAAACCAGGTCTTCAAAAACTTGTAGGGCAGATGAAAAACGGCATTGTTGTTGAATCAATTGAAGACGGCAAGAGATTTCCAGTATATATGTCGGAAAATACTTCTGCACTCGAAGATATTAGTATTTACACAGAAGACAAAGAGCTTCCGTTGAAAGAGGTTTTTCAAAAAATTCACAAATCACTTTCCGGTAAGCCCTGCGAAGTGAAATTAAAAGACAACAAAGCGCTGAGTACTTTTTTTGAAAAAGTATTGCCAAGTTATGACAAAGACAGAGTATACACTTCAGACATAAAAAAGGTTGTGAAGTGGTATAATATTTTACTCAAATCAGATTTACTTATTGTAGAAAAAACCAAGGCTGTAGATGCTAAGAAGAAGAAAGCTCCAGGAAAAAAAGCAGCGTCTGCTAAAAAAGCAACTGCAGCATCAAAAAAGTAATTATGGCACAGGCTGAATTAAAAAAAAAAGAAGTTTTCTTTCTGAAAACATTGAAATAAAAAACTTTCAAGACTCTTTAAAGCCTTATTTTGAAGAGTTGTTAAATGCTCCATTAGACTCTTTACAAACCTTTAAGTCTTGGCTTTTGAAAAAGAGTGAGCTTGATTCTTTTTTAGAAGAAGAGATGGCTTGGCGGTACATCAAGATGAACATTGATACAACTGATGAATCGTTGGCTAAACGTTTTGAGTTTTTTGCGACCAAAATTGAGCCTGAAATAGGCCCATATACGCACAAATTAAATCAAAAAATATATCAGTGTGCTTTCTTAAAAGAGTTGGGGCCAGATTATGTGATTTTCACAAAAACCATTCAAAGTGCCATAGAACTTTACAGAGAAGAAAATATTGAGATTCATGCTGCGCTTTCAGTTGAATCACAAGAGTATGGCAAGCTCAATGCGTCAATGTATATTGAGCATCAAGGCGAGCGTCTAACCATGCAACAAGCTTCTTTAAAACTCAAGAGCACAGACAGAGCTTTGAGAAAAGCGATCTATGAAAAAATACAAGATAGACGGCTTGAAGATGCCAAAAACCTTCAAGAGCTTTTTGATCGCTTAAAGGCAAAAAGAGCTGAGTTAGCAGGTAATTGTGGTTTTGAAAATTATAGAGATTATATGTTTCAGGCCATGCATCGATTTGATTACTCAAAACAAGATTGCTTTGATTTTCATGATGCTGTAGAAAAGAATATTGTTCCGATAGTTTCAGAGTTTGCCTTACAGAGAAAACAGCTAATGGAACTCAAAGAGATTAGGCCCTATGATTATGCAGTAGACCCTGAAGGAAAACAGGCCTTAATGCCCTTTAAAAACGCTAGCGAATTAGTCGAAAAGTCAATTCAATTGTTCTATAAAATTGATGCAGATTTCGCAGATTGCTTGACTTTAATGAGAGATCATGGACACTTTGATTTAGAGTCAAAAAAAGGAAAAGCTCCCGGAGGATTTAATTACCCACTTTATGAGTCAGGCTTACCTTTTATATATATGAATGCAGTAGGCTCACTCAGAGATTTGGTGACCATGATGCACGAAGGAGGTCATGCAGTACATTCATATTTAACAAAAGACTTGCCTATATCAGATTTAAAAAGCTTTCCTAGTGAGGTTGCCGAGTTGGCTTCAATGAGTATGGAGCTTATTTCTATGGATTATTGGGATTTGTTCTTTGAAGATGAGACAGAGTTAAAAAGAGCTAAAAAAGAACATTTACAGAGTGTGATATCTGGGTTACCTTGGATTGCCTTGGTAGATAAATTTCAACATTGGATGTATGAGCATCCAACCGCAACAGCAGAGCAAAGAAACACGTACTGGCAAGAACAAGCTCAAAAATTCTCGTCTTCGCATACCAATTGGCAAGGATATGAGCATTATCAAAAACAAGGTTGGTTGAAGCAGTTGCATATCTTTGAGGTGCCTTTTTATTACATTGAATATGGATTTGCACAACTAGGGGCAATTGCCGTTTGGAAGAACTACAAAGAAAATCCATCAACAGCAATAAAACAGTACAAACAGGCCCTTTCTTTAGGAGGCACAAGGGGAATACCAGAAATTTATCAGACGGCAGGAATTCAATTTAATTTTGATGCCCAATATGTAAAAGAGTTGGCTGATTTTATTCTTTTGGAGCTTGATCAACTTAAATAGCTCAATTAGTTCGGGGTACGTGTCGATACATCTATTTTTTCTTAAATTCGTGTTTGAATGCGTATTGAAGACGAAATAAAATCTTCTTTCCCTGATGTTTACCAAAAAACAATGGTAAATATTTATTATACAGCAAATTGGTTGAACTATAAAAATGCTCAATTGTTGAAGGAGTATGGTTTGTCTATTCAGCAGTATAATATTTTACGTATTTTAAGAGGAGCCCAAAAGCCTTGTTCGATTCTTACCTTGACTCAACGCATGCTTGATAAAAGTTCAAATGCATCTCGATTAGTTGATAAATTAAAACAAAAGAAATTGGTCTCTAGAGTTACCAATAAGCAAGACAGAAGAGCTGTTTTGGTAAGCATAACTGATAAGGGGCTAGAGCTCTTAAAAGAGCTTGATGATAAAATGAAGCAGTTTTCAAAAACAATTTGTCACATTTCAGATGAAAAATTGCAAGAGCTCAACATGCTTTTAGATGAACTTAGAAATTAAGTTCTTTGATGAATGCTGCATATTCATGAAAAGTAAACCCTCTACTATTTAAAAAGCGCAAGAGTTTGGCCTTTTTATCAAACTTGTTTTTTGCTTTGATTGTTTTGCTTTTTACTTTAATCAAATCTCTTAACCTAGCTTGGTATAATTCTGAATCAATTTGATTTAAGGCAGCTGAAATATTAAATGGTGAAATTTTCTTTGTATGAAGTTTCTCTTTAATTTTTGATTTGCCCCAACTCGATAAATTAACTTTGTCATTTGCAAAGGCCTTTGCATATCTTTGCTCATCTATAAAAGCGTTGCTGATCAATTCTACAACAATTTGATCTGCTTGATCGCCATAGATGTTAAATTCTTTGAGTTTGTTGTAAATATCAAATTGACATAATTCTCTTTGAGAGCATCTCTTTTTCAGATGTTCTAAAGCAGAACGCGCATCAATTATTTTAGTATTCGTCTTCGTTGAAAAAGAAATCTTCTTTGGTAGGGTAATCTGGCCAGATGTCTTCGATGGTTTCATACACTTCATCTTCATCTTCAAGCTCTTGAAGGTTTTCTACAACCTCCATAGGTGCTCCAGCACGAATACTGAAATCAATTAATTCTTCTTTGGTAGCCGGCCATGGGGCGTCTTCTAGGTATGATGCGAGTTCAAGTGTCCAATACATAATTTTACGTATCTGTTATTTTGCAAATGTAATTTTATTCATCAATAAAACAAGCACTTGGTCAAATTTGTTTTATTATATGATAATAAATACTTAAATAAAAGTCAAGAAATACCCTTAAACTTCAGATTTTAAAAACTCAACATCTTTGATCAATGGAAAGTGCATCAAGTAATCAATACCTTCTTTAATAGGCATTTGCTCAAATAAGATTTTAAATAGAGTTTGAGAAATGGGCGCTCTAAATTTGTATTTGTTGGCCAGAGCGTGAATGACCTTAACGGTGCCCACTCCTTCAGCTACGTCTGTCATAGATGAGAGTATCTTCTCTACTTTTTTACCCTTTGAAATGTTATAGCCTAAAGTGAAGTTTCTTGATTTTTCAGAAGAGCATGTAGCTACTAAATCACCGATTCCGGCAATTCCTAAAAATGCATTGGGACTGAATCCAAGAATTCTACCCATCCAAACCATTTCAGCTAATCCTCTTGAAATAAGCATAGCTTTTGCATTTTCGCCATATCCTAAACCGTGTATGGCGCCTGAGGCAATGGCCATAATGTTTTTTAATACTCCAGTAAATTCAACTCCTTTAATGTCATCATTGAAAAACACTTTAAAGTTTTCACTCATAAGAGCCTTTTTACCTTCTAATTGAACTTGTTGAAAGCTTGAGGCGATTACAGTGCCAGCTAACTGCCCTTGATTGATTTCTGAAGAGAGGTTTGGTCCTGAAAAACAGCCAACCCTTTTTATGCATGTTTCTTCTAAAATCACTTCACTCATTGTGTGAACAGATGACCTATCTAAGGCGAAATCTTTATCAATTTCATCAACGTTTGTCTCTAGTAGGTCAAAACCTTTAGTCCCGTGAATAATAATGTGTTCTGAAGTTAGATGTTTTGCTAAATGTTTAATTTTTGCTCTAAAGTCTTTAGAACGCAAGACAGGAAAAATCACTTTACATGTTTTTGTGAAAAGAGCTGCATCATTGGTTGCCTTTACATTTTTATTAAGCATAACTCCTTTAATAGGCTTGCCCTTTTCAATGTTTATTAAAGCATCTTGACGAGTTGTGTAAAGCAGTACATCTGCATTTTTAGAAATAAGATTGGCAACCACAGAACCGAATGATCCAGCACCCATCACACCATATATTTTTCTTTGATCAGACATGAATTTCAAGGTTGTATCCACTTAAACGGTTGTGATAAAAATATAGGGTATTCATGTTATCAGTATTGATGCGTCCAAGTCTATCTTTATATAAAACTTTTTTAGAGTGATAAAGTCCTACGTTGTTTAAGCCTTGGTCAATGATCTGTTCAGCAGAATATTTAAAAATTTCATCTAGTTTTAATTCTTTGGCCTTACTCATTTTTTGCATTTGATCTATCAACTGTTCAATTTTATGAGTGAATAGATCATAGCTAATGGCTGTGGTGTCTTCATCAATTTTCATCATGTTGAACAAATCAAAGTCTTTTGTTCTTTTTTTAATGATTTGAAAAGCAGTGAAAGCTACTAGATGAGAAGAGAGTACAATGTTTTCTTTTTTGTAAATTTCAATAAGCTTTTCAGCAAGCATTTTGGTGTATTCAGCTTCTCTTTGGTTGTCGTTTGAGATCTTGCCCTGATCAAAAAAGTATTTTTGAATGTCAACAATTTGCCCGTTTTGATCTATACTTTCTCCTTTGTTATTGATTTGATGGCCAAATACATCAATAGGTGTACCGTAAGAAAGTACTATGTCAGATCCTTTTGATAAAAATTTGTAGAGAAATCTAGTGACATTTCTAAATCCACCAAAAGGAGATTTTTCTAAATAGAGTTTTTCTTTACCTTCTCTTTTTAAGTGCTGCCGTATTAATGCCGGAGCTTCTAAAACAAAGTGATAGCTTACCACTAAGGGGATGATGAAAATTTTGGTTTGTTCAGTTTTTAAATAGTTATTTCGCTGAGCTTCTAAAACAGTACCTAAAAGTCCCATTTTAAGTTTGTTTTCTAAAGCTCCAGTTCTTGATCGGGTTCCGCCAGGAAAAAACAACGTATGTACACCTCTAGAAATGGCAACTCTTGAAAAAGTTTTTAAGGTGGTCAGGTATAATGGGTTCTTTTTTCTTCGATCTAATTTATATGCGCCTAATTTATCAATGAAATAACCTACAATTTTATTGTTGAATAGATTGAGTCCTGCTCCGTACAAAAAAGGGGGTAGGCCTGTTAAGTAAGTGGCAAAGCCAATGAGCATGGAATCTAAATTTGTGAAATGAGTAGGCAACAGTACAATGGTGCCTTTTTGATCTAGGGACTTGTACAACTCAAAATCTCCATGCAACCTAATCTTGTCTCTTAGTCGGTAGTTTTTTTTGAAAAAACCTGTTAAAAAACGCCCCTGAAAACCATTTAAAATTCTATTTAAAAATAAGGGGACCACACGAATTGCTCTTTGGTAAGCTTGTTTGTTAAAGTTACCTATCATTTCTCGGGCATATCCACCAATAATTTGCTTGGCAAGTGCTTCTTCTTTTTCAAGCAATTCATCTGAACTAAGATCTGAAGTGTAGAATTTTGCAAGTCTGGCTTTGTAAGCGCTCCATATTTTAGCCTCGTCTTCAGGATCAACCTTCCAAGGGTTTTTCTTGATACGGCCTCGTTCTTTGTAAACGGTTTTTTCTAAAACATCTTTATACGAAATTGGCTTTTTGAGTTGAGACTTCAAATCTTGCAGAGATTCGAGCACAACTTGACCAATAAAAGCTTCTTGCTGGTCAGTTAATTGAAGTATGGGCCAATCGTTTTTCAACTTAATGGCAAAGATACAGACTCAGCAAAGGCAGATCAATAATAAATCAGTCTTCTTACTTTGCAAGCGTATTTAGCAAGTCTGATAACTTGTTTGGTGTATCCAAATTCATTGTCGTACCATGTGTATAAAACAATGTCTTTGCCTTTAGGGTGAACAATAGTTGCGGGTGCATCAAAGACGGCACAACAACTGTTGCCAATAATATCGTTTGAAACCAATTCTTCTTCAAATGAGTATTTAATTTGATTGACTAGTTTACCATTTAATGCAGCATCTTTTAATAAGGCATTTAATTTTTCTTTTGAGGTCTCTTGCTCAACACTCAATTTCATGATGGCTAAAGATCCGTTAGGAGTAGGAACACGCACTGCATTGGCAGTAAGTTTGTCTTTCAGCTCTGGAATGGCTTTGGTTACGGCTTTACCAGCTCCTGTTTCTGTAATTACCATGTTAATGGCAGCAGAACGTCCTCTTCTGTGCTTTTTGTGCATGTTGTCTAACAAATTTTGATCATTCGTGTAAGCATGTACTGTTTCTATATGTCCTTTTTCAATTTTAAGATTATCATTGATGACTTTTAAAATAGGAGTGATGGCATTGGTTGTACAAGAAGCTGCCGATAAAATGCTGTGGTTATCAGTTACGATTTCTTGATTTACCCCATACACAACATTCGGAATGTCTCCTTTTGCAGGTGCCGTTAACAAGACTTTTGAAACACCTTTTGCTTTTAGATGCAAGCCAAGCCCTTGTTCATCTCTGTATACTCCAGTATTGTCAATCACAAGGGCATTTTCGATGCCATAAGAAGTGTAATCAATTTGACTAGGCTCTTTAGATGTAATCATATGTACAACCTGACCATTAATGATCAGCCTGCTATTTTTAAAATCTTCGATTACAGTGCCCGCAAACGGACCATGAACAGAATCCATTCTTAATAATGCGGCACGTTTTTTTAGAGTATCTTCTGTAAGACTTCGAGTGACAATGGCTCGTAATCTTAACTGTTGGCCTTTTCCTGCTGCTTTAATGAGTTCTCTTGCAACGAGCCTTCCGATCCTTCCAAATCCGAACAATACAACATCTCTGGGTGTAATTCCAGGATCTGCACCATTGAAAAAGCCATCTAATTTGTCTTTTAAAAAGGCATCTTGATTTTCATATTCATGCTTTTGTCTAATCCACTCAGAAGCCAATTTTCCAATGTCAATTTTAGAGGGCGACAAATTTTCTAATTCATTGAGCTTTAAGGCCAGCTCGCATGTTGTAAATACATCGATATCTTGACCAACAACTTCTCTTGCATAGCGGTGCAAGTTTAAAATAGATGAAGTATTTCGGTCAGTTAAGTGATCTCTGAATAAAACAAGCTCTACACCTTTGTCATAAAGTAGGTTGCCTACATAGCTGCTCAGTCGCACTGCAGCTTTTTCTTGTTTGTTTTGCTCTTCTAGTGTTTCTTCGTAGCTTAAAGACTTAGTAATCGATTGACTCATAGAGTTTATTTAGTGTTGCAAATTTAATGAGTTTATGATTGCAATCATAAAAAAAGGTCAGCTTTTTGGGCTGACCTTTCTTGAAAAGGATTTATGATTTTATCACAATTAGTTTTTATCCTAAGTAAGGTTTTAAAAGCTCATTCTTAGTACTTTGTCTAAGGCGTTTCAAAGCTTTTTCTTTGATTTGTCTTGCACGTTCTTTACTCATTGAAAAGCGCGAAGAGATTTCTTCTAAAGTAAGTTCATTTGGCATGCCAATACCAAAGAACATTTTGATGATTTCTCTTTCTTTTTCAGTCAAAATAGAAAG
>JAHDHZ010000013.1:0-3044 GCA_020631045.1 Flavobacteriales bacterium
CATCTGAAGGCGTGAAATAAGAGTTGTCTTCACCATTGTTTGCATGAACATCAATGATGATCTGCTCGTTTGATAAATAACTTTGATTAATCTGTTCAAGATATTGATTGAATTCTTCAATATGATAAAAGGTATTGATGAATTCAAATTCTTCTTCATTTCTACTAAATAAAAAATCACCTGTAAAACTACTGGGCGTAAGCGTGCTGGGAGGGCTAAGATTCTCAAACTTAACCCACTGATTCTCTAGTAAAAATTGATTGTTTTCAACCATTGATTGAATGCTGTCATAAAACAACTCGTTTTCTAAAGCAGTTGAATTTAAATCATTGTTGTCATTGAAAACAATTCCATAGGAAGAATTCGCACTTACAATCGGGTTTGGATTAAATACGCGCACCAAGCTGTTGTTGTGAAATGATCTGCTCACTAAAGTTTTATCAATAATTTTTTTTGTAGAAGCATCAATGATCACTCTATATTGAGGTCCATTTTTAGAATGAAGGTGCTTTAGGTAAACACTTTTAAGTGTGTCATTATGAATGAACCATGATGTAGCGTTTTGATGATTTGTTTTTGAAGCAGAAAAATCTGCAAGGTTTTTAGAATAAGATACCACACAGTTATTTTGATCAACATTTACTTTAAAAAAACTATTGATGATTGGTTTTGATTTGAATGTAAATCGATATGATCTATGAAGTTGTGATTTGCTTTTAACTTCATTAATAAGCGATAGTTTAAGGCTGTCTTTTGAGTTTAGATTAATTAATTTGACTGGTTTTTTACAGCCGCTTAAAAAAATAATAGGCGAAGCTTTCTGACTATTTACAGGTTTGCCTAAAAGATATTCTAAAGGTTTTTGAGTAATTGCAATAGAATGTAGGCCTATAAAAGTAAAAACAAGAAAAATTCTCATTCTTTAGGTGGATAAAGCTCTTGTACTTCTTTATTTGTTGGAAAGATCAATTCTCTATCTCCTGCTGGCTTAACCCATTTCAAGTATTTTCCTGTGCCCTTACAGGCCCATGCAACAAGTGTGTCTTTAGTTGTTAAATCTTCATAATGAAAACACTTCCATGACCCATCTTCTTCTTGAATGCAAGCTTTTAAATCTAAGTGTTCATCACATTGACTTGTTAAATATACTTTATAAGTGGCATCATAACTTATGTCATATCCTTTGAATTCTCCACAGTCTTGGCATTGTGTTCCCCATTCAGAGTGAGACTTTACAATACAAGCGGCTAACTCTTCTTCTGTCATTTTCTTTTTTGAATTCTGTTGAATAGAAAGTAATCCAAAAGAAAATATGACCAAGCAGAGAAAAGTGATTTTTTTTGATATATGCATAGCAAACTATTTACAAAAATTATTTTTTAGGATTAATTTAGCTTCTGAATTGCCCATTTTTTTTGCCTTTTTGAAATCTTCACAAGCTTTCTTTTTATTTCCCATGGCTTTGTAGGCAAACCCTCTATTTATGATTGCATCTGTATCTTCTGGTATTAGACTGAGTGTCTTTTCAAAATCAATTATTGCTTTTTCATACTCGTTTAATTTAGTATAGGCCATTCCGCGAGTTTTGTATGCCCATGGATGATTTGGTTTCATTACAATCACTTTATTAAAATCTTTAACTGCTAATTCATATTCTTTTTTCAGATTATAAGTATAGCCTCTTTGATATAAAGCATTGTAATTTGCAGAATCTTTTTGAAAAGCTTTAGAAAATAAATCTTGTGCTTGATCAAATTCGAGATTTATTAGATGAGTTTTTCCTTGTTCAACTAATTTTTCGGCTTGTTCTGATTGAGCAAAAGAATTGTTGAGAATCAACAAGAGTGCTAGTAGTGTATATGTTGAGTTGTAATTCATTCGAAGTAAAAATCATAAGCCTGTTGGGCAAGTTCTTGTATATTTTTAATGAAAGCATCTTGATTGGCTTCATCAATTTTAAAGGTTGTTCTTTTGTAGCCTCTTATAATGTCATTTTTTAATATGTGCCTTTGGACGCATCCCTGTTCAAATTTTCTTAATTGACGAGGCATGTTTTCTCGACATTTTAAAACAACTAGACCAGAATCATATTCAGACTTACTAAAACTTTTAGGATTAAGTGTTTCTAAAACAATTTCATCGATTCTATAAGTTGTATTTTCTTCTTTAAAATTGACTTTGATTTCAGTGTCATCAATTTCAAATAGATATTTTGAACCACTTAGTTTGTTTAGTTGCTCGATGATTTCTGCAGGCTTACCTTTATTTTTTTTATGAAAAATATTTTCTTGTTGACCAAATGCTATTGTTGTAATAAAAACAAAGAATAAACTAAACTTTAACTTTCTCATGCCAATATTATTTAGAATTTTTGTAACGTTTTTCATTTTTATCTGTAAAAAGATACATTAAAATTTATTAATAGTTGTTCAAATACTGTGCCAAATATTGTACTCTGCTTTTACTTGCTTTTGGGCTGAGTCAAGTTATCTATGGTCAAGAAGCCTTGCCTAAGTTTCAGGTTTATGGTAAATTTTCTATTGAAGATGGTAAGGTAGAAGAGGATACACGAATTGTACTTAAGAGAGATGGAGCACAGGTGAATGTGGTAAAAGGGACTTCTAAATTTGAGTTTGATTTAAATATTGGTCATAACTATACTTTAGTTTTTTCTAAAAAAGGATATGTTACAAAATCGATTCAAGTAAGTACCAAAGCTCCAGTAGATAGAGCTGAAATGGGCTTTGCTCCTTTTGAGTTTAATGTGAGTTTATTTCAACAAGTTGATGGTGTAAATATGGTTATATTTAATCAGCCAGTAGCTAAGCTAGCCTATAATGAAGATGTAGACGATATTGATTTTGATACAGATTATACAAAATCAGTTCAAGCAGCTTTCAAGGAGGCTACCCAACAAGCAAAAGAAAAATTAGAAGAGATAAAGAAAGAAGAGCAATTAAAAGCTCAACAAGCAGCAGAACAAGCAGCTCAGCAAGAAGCAGAAGAAAAAGCAAAGGCTGAGGCTGAGCAAAAGGCTAGAGAAG